>JAMDBC010000004.1 GCA_023484185.1 Chloroflexota bacterium
GAGTCCCGCGCACAACCACAGCCTTGAGATTCTTGCTTGCCATCACCAGGCCCATGCCGGTGCGTCCGTTATTTCGGTTGGACATGCTCAACAATGTAGAGAACAACACGCCTTTTTCCGCCGCCGGGCCGTGCTGCAAAATTTCCGCCTTCGGATCAACTTCGTTGTGTAGGATCGCGTCCACATCGCCGGTGATCTTGCCCATCAAATGCGCAGCGTCATGCAGTTCGGCTTTGCCGTCCACAATTTTGAGATAAACGGGTTCGGACGATTTTCCTTTGATAACGATGCCATCAAAGCCCGCGAACTTAAGTTCAGCCGGGAAAAATCCGCCGCCCTGCGAATCGCCGATGCCCCCGCTGACCGGGGACTTGGCATTGGCATTGATGCGGCTCTGGCCTGAGATGGCCGCGCCCGTCGTCACGCCGCACATCAGCGTCAAGACATTCTCAGGCGAAAGCGCGTCCGCGCCCCTGGGCATCTCTTTCAAAATGTAATACAACCCCATCGCCGAACCGCCCATGTATTTGCGATAGAATGATTCAGGCGGTGTTTCCGCATCCAGCTTGCCGCTGGTGAGATCAACGTGCAAAATCTTTCCGATATAACCGAAGGGCATGGCATCCTCCAATGAAAATGAAAATCAATTTTGATTATTATACGGGCGGATGTCGCAATCAGCAAACATAATTTTCCGAAAAGGACAAAGAAAGAAAAACCCGCGTCGCTTCCGGACCCTTCGATGCACTCAGGGCAAGCTTGAAGCGGACACCGTTTCGAAAGAATCGGTCAGCGCGACGTTCCGCCGCAAAGTAATCTCAGAGATTTAACGCAAAGCCGCAAGGACGCAAAGAAAAATCTTAGCGCCTTTGCGGCTTTGCGTTTTATTCTTTTGTAAAATTTTCTACGCGATTTCCTTGGTCATTTCCTTGATGCCGTACGGGAACTCGTACTCGGCCATCTTTGCCATGAACGGATCAGGGTCAAAGGCTTCCGGCCCCAGCACGCCGACGCCCTTCCACTGACCATGATGAAGCAAGTCCCAGCCGATGACCGCGCTGAAAGCCGTCTGCGCCACAACCGCCTGGCAACCCCAACGCTTCATGCACTCGGCATTATCCGCGACTTGATACAGATACACTTCGCGCGGTCTTCCGTCTTTCGTGCCTTTGACCCAGGTCCCAGCACAGGTCTTGCCGTGCATCTTTTCGCCGAGATGAGCCGGATCGGGCAGGCAGGCCACCACCATATCGCGCGGTGCGACTTCCAAACCTTTGACTTTGATCTTTTCCTTGCTGTCGAGTCCGAGTGTGTGCAGGGTCTTGAGCACGCTGATGAACTGGTCGCCCAGCCCATACTTGAACGTAACGCGTTTGGCCTTGACCCAACGCGGCACCAGCAAAACTTCCTCATGCTCCACGTTGACCACTTCCACCGGGCCGATCTCCGGGAAGTCAAACGTCTCCGGCTCGGAGAAGGGCGCGGTTGTGAACCAGCCTTTATCCTTTTCAAAGATCACGGGTGGGTTGAGACATTCCTCGATTGTTGTCCAAATCGAGAAGCTGGGCGCAAATTCATAACCTTCGATGGTAATGTTCGCGCCATCGCGGATGCCGACTTCTTCGATCTCGTCGAAGAGATGATCCTGGGCATAGCGGGCAAACACGTCTGCCATACCAGGCTCCACGCCCAACCCGACCAGCGCCAGCAGACCCTTCTTCTCCCAGTCTTTGGCTTTCTCGAACTGGTAATCACCCAGCTTCTCGCCCGATTTATTGAACGGGTCGGTCGGATGCGGCTTCGAGAGCGTCATTGCCATATCCATGTATATCGCGCCAATGGCGTAGGCCGCATCGAAGATCTGCTGGTTGAAGATCGGGTCAACCGAGTTCATGATCAAGTCAACCTGATATTTCTTCGCCAGCGCCTCGATGTTCTCCTGCTTACTGGCATCAATGAACTCGGCAGGGAAACGCTTTGCGTCACCCAACCTCTTCTGAACTTCCTCGGCGCGGGCCTTGTTGTAATCGGCCAGCACGATCAGTTCCACCCACGGGCGTTCCTTTGCGATGGCGGCAATCGCTTCACCGACACCGCCCACTCCAACGAGCAATACTTTCATAGATCTTTCTCTCCGTTTGTTTTATAACTCGCGATTACGCGGGTTAGAGTACGTGTTTGTGTTGGCGAACAATGTAACCGCAAAAGTTCTCGCAAAAGTTTCGCCAATCATGCTGAGCGCTCTCAATAATGCTTTCATGTTTTCCTCTTCATCTGTTTCTACATCCGCCATCCAGGATGGCAGACTAAATAATTCCTGCCGCACAAATGGCGGCTCCATTCAAAACCAATAAGAAGCCGGGTTGCAACGTCAACCGGCGTCAAACGCAGTGCAGAAGAACGTGTTGCCTGGTGCAACACGATTAACATCCGTTTCAATTGAAGAATGTTTCATCAGAGAACAATCTCGGCGCCCACAGTCTCCCCCCACTGCACTGACGCCTGTCAACAGGACTTTCATAATTCCTTTCGGATGGCTCCGCCGACCGACATTTGCGGGGGCAGACAAAGTATTTGCCGCCTCAGCCGGTTCGGGTCCGGACTTGAAGCGGGTCGTGCTTCCCAGGCTTTTTATCCACCTGAAAATGAATCCGCTAAAAATAAACTTCCTTGACGATCTTCAAGTGCATGAAAGTTTCCGCTTCGCGCACACCGTCAATTGTGTATAACTTTTCCGTGATGAATTTCAAAAGGTCTTCATGGTCGCGGCAGGAAACTTCGAGCATGATGTCGAAACGTCCGCTGACGACCATCAAATAAACCACGTTCTCAAGAGCGGCAATGGCATTGGCGACTTCGAGCATTTTGTGGCCGTCGGTGCGGATGCCGATCATGGCCATGGTCTTCAGCCCGCGATGCACAGGGTTGGTGATGGCGACGACTTTGAGATAGCCTTGCTCGACGAGGCGGTTGTATCGCTGACGGATCATGCCCGGTGAGACTTTGAGTTGCTCGGCGATCTGGGCGAAGGCCTCCCGCCCGTCTTTTCGGAGGGACTCAAGGATGTGAAGATCAATTTCGTCAAGCCGATCGGCTTGATTTGTGACGATTCCGTTTTCCACAGCTTTATTTTATAATCATTTTGCATTCTTGTCAATATATTTATGATGATTTTGCATTTTTCAGCACAATCCATGCAAAATAAAACTCCCGACTCGCTTGAGTCGGGAGTTCGTGGTTGTGGATGTAAAACTACTTGCCTTTTACTTCTGTCCAGATCTTATCGTAGAGCGGCGCCGCATCGCCCAAATCATCGAGCCAGTGTCCGGCTTTGATTGCATCGGGAGGCGTATTGGTGATCGGCGAATTCATATAAGCATCATAGATTTTCGCAAGGGTCGTGTCGTTGCCGTTGGAATCCTTGACTGGCATCTGGTTGCCCTTGGCGTAATCGAGCGCCGCCTTGTCCGGGTTGGTGTATGGGAAGTCGCGCAACATCATCCAGAACAGGTCGCCCTGCATCGTGTAGTTCAACCAGGCATAGGCCGCGTCGAGGTGCGGGGCGTTGGTCGGGATGGCATAGTTATCCTGCCAAAGAATTGCGCCCTCGGTCGGATAAACATACTTGATCGCAGGTACCTGTTGCTGGGCCAGGAAAGCTTCGCCGGTCCATGTAATTCCAAGATCCACATCGCCCGCGATCAAAGCAGTTTTGGGGCTGTCGCTATCATACGATTTTACGCATGGAGCAAGCTCAAGTAATTTCGCCTTCGCTGCATCCAATTGTTTGGGGTCCTTTGAGTTGGCATCATAACCCAGGCTCACCAGGGTCGCGCCGATGATATCGTGAGCGCCATCCAGCATCACCATGTTCTTGCTTGCGCAGCCGGGTTTCCACAAATCCTTCCATGAAGTCGGCGGAGTTGTGATCTTAGTGGAGTTGTAAACGATTGCGTCTGTGCCTGCCTCGTAAGGAATGGTGTAATCATTGTTCGGATCGTACGGCAAACCGAGATACTTGGGATCAAAGTTTCCCATGATCGTCAATTTGCTTTTATCAAGCTTTTGGATCATTTTATTGCGGATCATTGGAGCCACAAAGTTGTTCGTTGGCTGGACAATGTCGTAAGAGGTAGCGCCAGCTGAAAGCTTCGCATACATCTCTTCGTTACCGGAATACTCATCGCGGTTAACCTTGATGCCGTAGACCAGTTGGAAGCACTCCTGCACATCCGTCGGAATGTATTCGGTCCAAACAAAAAGGTTCAATTGTGTGGACGTAACATTCACGCGAGGGTTAGGCTCCGGGCAAACAAATCCGCTCGAAGTAACCTTTTGTCCGGCCCCACCGCTGCTTGCGGCAGCAGTAGGTGCGTTGCCGCCGCTTGGGGCAGTAGTGGGGACGTTGCCGCCACTGCTCGGGGCAGCAGTAGGCGCGTTGCCGCCGCAGGCTGCTAGCACAAAGCCAGCAACCATTACAACGGCCAGCAATTTCCAAAACACTGATTTTTTCATCTCTTCCTCCATCAGAAAGATTTATTGGCACGCGGAAGCGGTATCCTCCGCGAAATACCTGAGACTATTTTTGCTCTCGATTCTGAATCCATTGCAACATGAGCACAGCAAGAAAAACAATGGTGATCCAGACAGTGGAGAGCGCATTAACCTGCGGTGTGATAATACGCCGCAGGAGGCCATATACATAAATTGGAAGCGTGGTCGAACCAGGGCCGTTCGTGAAGAATGTGATGACGAAATCGTCCAGCGAAAGCGTGAAGGCTAACAGCGCGCCGGAAAGAACACCTGGCAGGATCATTGGAAAGGTTATTCGCTGGAACGTTATCCATTCGTTTGCGCCCAGATCCATGGCGGCTTCTTCATAAGCTTTTTCGAACCCCTGCAAGCGGGCCTGAACAACCAGCGTTACGAAGGGAATCATAAAGGCGATATGACTCACAATAACGGTACCCAGCCCCAAGGTCAGGCGCGCATCGCCGTTGAGATTTAGGACTTTGTTCAGTAATCCAAACAATTGACTGAACAAAGTCAGAATACCGATACCCATTACGATCTCGGGGATAACGATCGGGATATAAAGTGAAAGTTGTGAAAACGACTTCAACTTGAAGTTGTAGCGTTGAAGCGCCAACGCAGCCATTGTCCCAACAACTGTCGAGACGAACGTCGCGATAAAGGCAATTGTCAATGTGTTTTTGGCGGCATTCGTGACGTCGGTATTCTTTGAAAGCTCACAAAACCAGTGGAACGGGCCGCAGGGACTCTGGACTATATTACTTCCATCCGCAAGCACTGCATCTGCAAATTTAGGGATGAAGCCCGTAAAGACCACATTGGTCCGCGAAGCATTGAACGAGTACAACACAAGGACAACGATGGGCAGATACAGAAAAGCGTACACCAGCATTGTGGCGGTAATAACAAACGGGGAGCGGCGAAATGGATTCATGCGACCACGATCTCCTCTCCGAAGCCGAATTTGCGGGTATAGAAGTAAGTCACGATCAACGTGAGGATCATCAGGATGAGCGAGGCAGCCGAACCAAAGGTCGGGTCACGCGCGTCGAGAAATTGACGTTGAATAAGATTGCCCACGAGGATCACCTGCCGTCCGCCCAAAATATCGGACACAATGAACGTTCCCATAACCGGGATAAAGACCAGGATCGTTCCCGCCACCACGCCCGGCATCGAAAGCGGCAACGTGACTCGCATCAGTGTGCGGAGGGAATTTGCGCCGAGATCCGCTGCGGCCTCATACAGCGAGTTATCGATCTTTTCAAGGGAAGTATAGATCGGCAAAATCATGAACGGTAGAAACTCGTACACCATTCCAACCAGCACCGCACCGGGCGTATATAACATATTCAACGGCGTGAACGGGATATGCAAAAGGTTTGCGAACCAGCCGAGGACAATATTGATGACGCCTTCCTGGCGCAGCAACATCATCCACGCATAGACGCGGATAACAAAGTTCGTCCAAAGCGGGATAAGCACCAGAAATAAATAAGTATTGCGACGTTTTGGATGTGCGCGCGCAATAAAGTACGCAAGCGGGTACGCCAGGACGATAACCAACACCGTTGTATTGAAACCCAGCGCCAACGAACGCCACATGATCTGCGCATAAAGCGGATCAAAACAAACTTTTGCGCCGTTTGCGCAATCGGTGCTGTAGCCGAGCAGGCGGACGTAATTATTAAACGAAAAGGAATAGATCACATTCCCATCGGGGCTGCGCTGGCCAAAGCTGACAACCAGCGTCAGGAGCAAAGGGATGATCAATAGACCGACCATAAAAACCAAAGTCGGCAGGATCAGCAAGGTTCCTTGTGCGGACTTATTTTCACGCAATCGCTTAAGCATGGTTAGTCCCTCGGCAAAACCAGTGTGTTTTCCGGAAGAAGCGTCAGCCACGCTTTTTCGCCGTTTGAGTAAAACGCGCGCGGATCAAGCGTGGAAATGTGATTCTGCTCCCAGACCTTTACACGCACGCCGCGCACATCCAAATATAAATGCGTATCGGACCCGATATAGGTGCTGTTCGTGACAACGCCCTCGACGCTATCCTCTTTCACCCCTTGCCGATCGGTCAAGCGTATCTTTTCTGGACGAATGGAAACGGACACATCATCCCCGACCTTGACCTTGCTGGTAACGATCCCGGCCAGGTCTTCACCCCAGGCCGGAATGCTCACAACGGCCTGATCGCCCTTGATGGATTTCACCTTGCCATCCAGAAAATTGGATTCCCCAATGAAGTCTGCCACAAAGCGGCTGGTCGGGCGTTCATAGATTTCCACAGCCGTCCCCATCTGCCGCACCTTACCCAGACTCATGACTGCGATACGGTCAGACATGGTCAGCGCTTCTTCCTGATCGTGGGTCACATAAATAAATGTGATCCCAACTTCCTGTTGCAGGGACTTAAGCTCCAACTGCATTTCCTTGCGAAGTTTCAAATCGAGCGCGCCGAGCGGCTCATCGAGCAAAAGAACTTTCGGGCGTTTGACCAGCGCCCGGGCCAGCGCGATGCGCTGCTGCTGTCCGCCGGAAAGCTGTTTGGGCCTGCGCCTGCCCATGCCGCCCAACTTGACCATATCCAGCGCCTCGCCAACACGCCGCTCAATCTCTTTCTTTTCCACCTTTTCCATTTCAAGGCCGAAAGCAATGTTCTCAGAAACGGTCATATGCTGGAAAAGGGCATAATTCTGGAACACCGTATTCACAGGCCGCAAAAATGGAGGCTTGTGCCCCTGCGGTTCTCCGTCGATAAAGACCTCGCCATCCGTAGGCCATTCAAAGCCTGCGATCATACGAAGAGAGGTGGTCTTACCGCATCCCGAAGAACCCAGCATGGAGAAGAACTCTCCCTGCTTGATCTGCATAGTAACGTTATCCACCGCCGCCAACTCGTTGCCTTCGGGTGTGATGAATTTTTTTACTACTTCACGCAATTCAACTGCAAACTCACTAGCCATCTATCTTCTCCGAAATGGATTTTCGTTTTACAAAGTCCTGCTGACAGACTTAAGTACATCTTCCAGACGATCGAGTAAAGTATCCAGTTGTTCATACGAAATAATAAGCGGCGGCTCGATGCGAATGGTCTGCGCGCTGGTCAACGTACCAGCCACCAGAACATTTCGCTGAAATAGACCAGCCGCAACTTTATAACCAATCTCAGGACTCTTGAAGTGCATACCGATCAGAAGGCCTTTGCCCGTTATTTTCTCATAAATTTGCGGATATTGCGCGGCGAATCTTTGAAGTTTTGCAATCACATAATTGCCCTTCTCGGCGGCCTGTTCCCAGAGTCTCTCGCGCAATGTGACATGGATCGCTGCAATCGCCGCCGAACAAGCCAGCGCGCCGCCGCCCGTCGTGGTGGTGTGCATGAACGGATTCGGATACATCATCGGATGGAATATCTCTTCCGTGGTGCAAGTCGCACTGACGGGCATCACGCCACCGCCCAGCGATTTGGCAATGGTCAAAATGTCAGGCGTGACGTTCCAATGATCAACACCCCACAGCTTCCCGGTCCGGCCCAGACCCGTTTGCACTTCGTCCGCGATCAACAGTGCGCCATATTTTTTTGTCGCGGCACGCACACGCGGCCAAAAATCATCGGGCGGAACGATCGCGCCAGCCTCGCCCTGGATCGGTTCAAATAAGACGCCAGCCACGCCGATCCCAACTTTGTCGCAAATCTCTAGCTGCTTCTCAACCGCTTCGGCGTCGCCAAATGGAAAGATTCGCCGCGCAATATCCGCAAATTTATGAGAAAATAACGGGCAAAGGCCTTCTGATCGGTATGCACTTCAAGAGTCCTGAGATTGGTTCAAATAAGACGCCAGCCACGCCGATCCCAACTTTGTCGCAAATCTCTAGCTGCTTCTCAACCGCTTCGGCGTCGCCAAATGGAACGTGATAAACGGTTCCTGCATAAAGCGGCCCCAGCGGTGCGCGGAAATCAGCCTTGCCCATCATCGAAAGCGATCCCATCGTCTTGCCGTGGAAGGCTTTGACCGCCACAATGAAGGCCGATTTACCAGTGTAGAGTTTTGCAATTTTTATTGCGGCTTCAACTGCCTCAGTGCCACTGGCCGCAAACCAACTATATTTCAAATCGCCGGGTGTAACAGTGGCGAGCAGTTTCGCCAGCACGCCGCGCAACGGATCGATCAATTCCTGCGACGGCATCGGCGAACGATCCAACTGCGCCTTGACCGTCGCCACCACATCGGGATGACTCCAGCCCAGATCCATCATGCCGAAACCGCCCAGGCAATCAAGGTACTCGCGGCCAAGGATGTCTTTAAAAACTGCGCCCTCGCCCATCCATTCCACAGCGGCCCAATTGCCGGATTCGGTCACGGACTTACGATAATCCAGCCAGCCGCGATTGAAATGTTCGGCAAAATTATTTTTTGATTCGTCAATGATGTGGTGCGCTTCCTCGACGGTTGGAAATCCTTTCTTGTGAATCAAGCCAATCCAACGCGAGGAGTAATCAAGGGCTTCTTCGTAATCAATCGCCATAAATGTCCATTTCATTTGGAATACGGGAGCTTGCTCCTGCAACCGCCAGCAAGCTGGCCGACTCCAAAAAATTAAAACTTTCTCGTCCATTCTTTCGGCCAGCGTTCCACCACAACCTTTTTCTGCGTGAAGAACTCGACCGCGTCCATACCCTGGCCGTGCATATCGCCGAAGAAACTATCCTTCCAGCCGCTGAACGGAAAGAAGGCCATCGGCGCAGCCACGCCGATATTGATGCCAATGTTCCCGGCGTCGGCTTCATATCTAAATCTGCGCGCGGCGTTTCCACTGGATGTGAACAAGCTGGCCTGATTTCCATACTGCCCACTGTTGACAAGTTCAATGGCCTCGTCAATTGTATTGACGTGCATGAGACTCAGCACCGGGCCGAAAATTTCAGTGCGCGCAATTTCGCCTCCACGCGGGACATCAGACAGGATCGTCGGACGGACAAAGTTTCCACGCTCATAGCCTTTCACTGTCGTCCCGCG
>JAMDBC010000109.1 GCA_023484185.1 Chloroflexota bacterium
CGTCATCGTCGAACGATAAAAGCGGTCGAAGATGTGTGGCAGGTCGCGCGCGTCGATGCCCGGGCCTTCGTCGCTGACACACACGATGACCTGTTCGGGCCGCGCGGTTCCGCTGATCTTGATCTCACCTTTGGATGCATACTTGAGCGCGTTCGATACAAGATTGATGAGCACCTGTTCGAGGCGGGTTTCATCGCCGACGATGACGGGAAAATTTTTCGGGAAGTCGGTGACGAGTTTATGTTTCGGAGCCTGCGCTGAAAATTTTTCGGTCACGCGGGACGCCAGAGCGGGGAACGATACATCGGCCTGATTCAAGCTGAGGCCTCCGGCTTGCAAACGCGAAGCATCCAGCAGATCATCGATCATCTTCGACAAACGATCCGCTTCTTCTTCGATGACGGCCAGGCTGTCGCTGATCACGGCGCGATCCCATTTGGCATCGTCGCGCCGCAGTGTGGACGCGTATCCTTTAATCAGCGCAACCGGTGTGCGTAATTCGTGGCTGACGATGGAAATAAAAGTCGACTTGATTTCTTCAGCGGTGCGGAAGTGGGTAATGTCGCGCACGCTGACGATGACATTGCGAAGCTTGCCGTCCTCTGATAGAAGCGGCGCATACGTCACGCCGACGGGGATGGGAGGCGGAAGCGGCCGTTCGAGATCACCTTCGACATAAAGCGTGGCGTTTGGCGTGAGCGGCCAGCCGTTTTGTTCAGCTTCGTCAAGAGTCCTGCCTTGCGGTTCTTTTTTCCAGCGGATGACTTCGCTGTGATGTTTGCCGACGATTTCATTGCGTGATTGCCCCAACATTTTTTCAAAGGCGGTGTTGCATCGTTCGACGGTGTGATCGCCTTTGAGAATTAAAATGCCGTCTGCGGCGGAGTCGAGAAGCGCATCGAGACGTTGTTTCTCGTAGGAAACCTGTCCGTAAAGTTGAGCGTTATAAACTGCGACTGCGGCCTGGTCCGCAAATGATTGAAGAAGCACGCGGTCGTTGGGAGTGAAGAGATCGGGGTAGTTACGGAAAATGAAAATTACGCCGATAACTTGTCCATGCGCGGCGAGCGGCAGTCCCGTGCCGTTGAGCAGGCCGAGTGTCGCGGTGTAAGTCAGCTCTTGCAACATGCGGTTGAGTTCACGCACATCCAGTTCACGGACTTTTTCTTCGGCGAGTAGTGGTTCGAGATAACTTAAGAATGCGGGTTGAATCCTGTGGGCGGCAGCCACATGCCAAGCTTCAGGTTGTTTCAACGCGATAAGCCCGGCCTGTCCGGCCAGCATTTCGATGGAGATGCGCAAAATGCGCGCCAACAGTTTCTCAAGGTCAAGTTCCTGAGTCAGCAGGCGGGCAATTTCGAGCAGGTAATCGCGTTGGCGGACGCGGAAGTCAGGGAGCATGGAGAGATTTTATCACTGGCGTTTTTGTGAGGCTATATGAGTTCTATTAACAAATACATCTCACCGATGTAAATCAGTGAGATGTATAAGTCATTTAAATTGCGACAACCTTACCTCATTTCTTTTTCTGCAACCCCGATCACTTCTTCGAAAATCTTCAATCCTTCATCGATCTCAGGCTTTGAGATGGAAAGCGGCGGCGCGATGCGGATGACACTCTTGCCGCACGACAGCATCAGCAGGCCGTGTTCGAAAGCCAGCTCAACGACACGGTCGGTCAATTCCTTGGCGGCTTCTTTTGTGTCGCGGTCCTTGACAAATTCCACGCCGATCATCAGACCCTTGCCGCGTACTTGCCCAATGCTCGGATGACGCGCCTGGATTTCCTCCAAAGCGTCCATCGCATACTGGCCGACTTCCGCTGCGTTCTGCATATATTCTTTTCCGATCAAGTCTATGGTCGCCAAAGACGCGGCACAGGAAATCGGATTTCCTCCGTAGGTGTTACCGTGCGTGCCAAGTTCCCAATCCATGACTGATTTGCGGGCGATGCACGCGCCGAGCGGCATGCCCGATGCGATGCCTTTGGCCGCCGTGATCATGTCCGGCTCGACGCCGAAATGTTCAATGGCCCACCATTTGCCGGTGCGCCCCATGCCGCATTGGACTTCGTCCAAAATCATGAGAATGCCGTGTCTATCGCACAACTTTCGCAACGCCGGATAAAAGTCATCTGGCGGAACAATATATCCGCCCTCGCCCTGAATCGTCTCAACCAGAATTCCAGCCACATCCTTCGGCGGAAGAATTTGATTTAATATGTCTTCTTCAATATAACGAACGACTGCTTCGCCGTAACCTTCGCCCTTGCGGCGTTCGAGTACCGGGCGGTATGGATTGGGAAATGGCGCGTGTGTCACGCCGTTCATTAGTGGATAAAACCCGCTGTGATATTTGGCCTTGCTGGCGGTGAATGTCACCGCGCCCATTGTGCGTCCGTGGAAGGCGCCGGTAAAACCGATAAAGTTCGAGCGCTTGGTGTGATAGCGCGCCAGCTTGATGGCGGTTTCCACCGCCTCCGTGCCGGAGTTGGTCATGAATGAAAGCGCGTCCTCCTCAAAGGGCGCAATCTCATTTAGTTTCTCAGCCAGTTGAATCCATTTCTCGTGATAAAAATCTGAAGAAATATGAATGAACTTCTCAGCCTGTTCCTGAATGGCTTTGACTACTTTAGGATGTGCGTATCCGGTCGATACCACTGCAATGCCGCCCATGAAATCTAAAAAGCGGTTGCCGTCCACGTCCCACACTTCTGTGCCTTTACCATGATCCATCACGAATGGATAACCGCGCGGATACGAGGGCGAAATCACTTTATGATCGCGTTCGATCAGTGCTTTGGCTTTGGGGCCGGGCAGATTTAATTTGGTCATACACTCTCCTTGTTTGCAAATTGCAGCTTCAATTGCGCCAAGGCCAGCGCACCGAGCAGGCCAGCATCATCACCTAAGGCGGCCATTTCAATTCTTAGATCTTCAAGATAGCGTGGGTGAAAGACATGCTTTTGAAGGCTGATATGGAATGGGTCGAACAATAATGGGCCGACCTGCGAAACTCCCCCGCCAAAGATAACGATGGATGGATCGAACGTGTGCAGGAAACTTGCGACGCCGATGCCGAGATATTCACCCGCACGCTGATATGCAGACTTCGCCAGTTCGTCGCCTTGCATGGCGGCATCCGCCACCTGACGCGCCGTCAGATTCACATCACTCTTCAAGCTGGACCTCGCGCCGGATTCCATTTCACTGAGCGCGTATCTGACAATGGCTGGTCCCGACGAGAAAGATTCAAGATGGCCGTAAAACCCACAGGAACAAATCGGCCCGTCCGGGTCGATGATTACATGACCGAGCTCGGCGGCCATGCCATGAGTTCCCTGCAGAAGTCGGTCGTTGATGATGACACCACCTCCGATCCCAGTGCTGACCGTGAGGTACAGCACATCATGATGCCCTTTGCCCGCGCCAAACTTCCATTCACCAAGCCCCGCCAGATTCGCATCATTATCAAGGAATACAGGGATTTTGAAATAGTCCGAAAGTTTCGGCACAAGCGGAAAGTTGTGCCACTCTTGGATATTTGGCGTGGCCAGGATGTAGCCCGAGTGAGGGTCAAGCGGTCCTGGCGATGCGACTCCGATCACAGCAACGCTCCCGTCTTTTGGCCAAACGGATTCAATGACTTTGACAAGTCTTTCGTAGACCCCCGGTTCATTTGCCTGAGTTTTGACGCGCTGGTGGTGGATGGGCTGGGTGTTGTCTGATTCGTAAGCGGCGGCGCGCAAGTGCGTTCCGCCTATGTCTACTGCGATAATTGAACCCATGAGCGCAATTATACCGTAACCCATTTGACCAGCCTTTATTTTGCGCATCGTTTATGACGATATGGGGAATGAAAAGGTTCAAAATAAAAAGGTTCAGTTGACTCTTGTCTCAAACACTGCTAAACTCCTTCGCGTGAAAGAAACTCATCAATCCTTCTTGCAACGATTTAGGCAAGGCTTGCAGCTATCCTTGCGCTGGTTCCTGCCCGGGCTGGGCATCAAGCGTTGGATGGTAATGATTTTATTGGGGATTACCATGTTGGGCGTGGGACTTGGCATCTTCCTGCTCAACATTTATCGTACCGATACAAGCAACCCGACGGTTTTGTTTTTTCTTTCTTATGCATCCCTGCGTTTTTTGCCGCGCATGATGCGTGTCTTAATTTTCGGCTCGCTTGGAATCGGCTTTGTGGTTTATGGGATCTGGGGATTGAACCGTGCTTTGCTTCGGCCATTTCTGCGGCCAGGACGCGCGGTCGTTGACCAGATCGCGGACTATCGCCGCCGCGAACGTGGACCGCGTGTGGTGGCCATCGGCGGCGGGCATGGGCTGTCCACGCTCTTGCGCGGACTCAAAGAGCACACTCGTAATCTCACGGCGGTCGTCACTGTGGCAGACGATGGCGGTTCGTCGGGACGTTTGCGCGAGAGTCTTGGCATTCTTCCACCGGGTGATATCCGTAATTGTCTTGCGGCTCTATCCAACGATGAAGCTTTGCTGGCTCAGCTTTTTCAGTATCGTTTCAGCGGCGCGCCGGGATTGGAAGGTCACTCGTTTGGGAATCTGTTCATCTCCGCCTTGACCGAGATCACAGGCAGTTTTGAGGAGGCTGTGGCCGAGTCTGGCCGGGCGTTATCGGTGAGTGGACGCGTTTTGCCATCTACGTTGCATGATGTTCGTTTGGTGGCAGATGTCCGTTTGCCGCATTTAGTTAACGAGGTCAGGGTTCAGGGCGAAAGTAAGATCCCCGAAATGGCGGGACGAGTCCGAAGGGTCTGGTTGGAGCCGAACAACCCGCCTGCATTTCCACCGGTCCTGCAATCCATCCTGAGCGCGGAGTTGATCGTGATCGGTCCAGGTAGTTTGTACACGAGTCTTCTGCCAAATTTGCTGGTCCCCGATTTGCTGGCTGCGATTCATGCCAGCCGTGCCATCAAAGTTTTTGTTTGTAATATCGCCACTCAGGCGGGCGAGACAGACTCGTATTCCTGCTATGATCATGCGCGCGCGGTGGAGCAGCACATCGGTGAGGACTTGTTTGATGTGATATTGTGCAATGAAAATTATGAAGGCGACCCCGGCGTCAACTCGGAGTGGGTGCGTGCCGATGAAAAGACCATGACCGATACGCGCTCTTATTGCGCCGATCTAATCGATGACGAACATCCCTGGCGGCATAATTCAGTTAAGTTGTCTCAAGTGCTCATGGATTTATTTTTTGAACGAACCGGACCTTTGAAATAGAATTGAAATTGTTCTGGCAGCCAGTTAGTTGGTTCACCCGCCTTGTCTTCAAATTTCGCGGTAAGATCGTAGCGTGAGATAAATCACTACCAAAATATTTTAGGAGATACCATCATGATAAAGATTGGAATTAACGGCTTTGGCCGCATTGGACGTCAGGTACTGAAGGCGATCCGCGATTACTATCCCAACGAATTGGAGGTGGTCGCCTTCAACGACATCGGTGATATGCCGACCATGGCGCACTTGCTCAAATACGACTCGAATTATGGACGTTTCAACGGCACGGTTGAAGTCGCTGAAGACGGCTTGCACGTTGACGGTAAAAAGATCAAGGCCTTCAAGGAAACCGATCCGGCCGCGATCCCGTGGGGCAGTCTCGGCGTGGACATCGTGATCGAGTCGACCGGCTTGTTCACGATCAAGGAAGACGGCGTGAACAAGAAGGGCAAGACCGTCAAGGGCGCCGTCAATCACATCACCAAGGGCGGCGCGAAGAAAGTCATCATCTCCGCTCCGGCTGAAGGCGAAGACCTGACCATCGTGCTCAGCGTGAACGAAGACAAGTATGACCCGAAGAAACATCACGTTCTTTCGAATGCCTCCTGCACGACGAACTGCCTCGCACCGGCGGTGAAGGTTGTACACGACAAATATAAGATCAAGCGCGGCTTCATGACGACCATCCACTCGTACACGAACGACCAGAAGATTCTCGACCTTCCGCACTCGGACTTGCGCCGCGCCCGCGCGGCCGCGATGAATATCATCCCAACTACGACCGGCGCGGCCAAAGCCCTCAAGCTGGTTATTCCTGATCTGGCTGGCAAGTTCGACGGTTATGCTCTGCGTGTCCCGACTCCCACTGTTTCCATTGTTGATTACACGGCGGAACTCGAAACCGAAACCAGTACGGATGAATTGCGTCAGGCGTTCCGCGACGCCGCCCAACTGCCGCGCTTCAAAGGCATTTTGCAGGCTGTGGACGAACCACTGGTCAGCATGGACTACAAGGGCGATCCGCATTCATCCTCTGTTGACCTGCCATTTACCTCGGTGCTTGGCAAAGAGAAGAACAACTTTATCAAAGTGGTGGCGTGGTACGACAACGAATGGGGTTACTCTGTCCGTACCGCCGACCTCGCTGCGATGATCGCGAAATCACTCTAAATTTTAGACCTTGCGAAGGTTAGCAACCTTCGCAAGGTTTTTGTTGGAGTTACCATGAACAAGAAAACTGTAAAAGATATTGACATCAAAAACAAACACGTGCTCATGCGCGTGGATTTCAATGTGCCAATGGCCGACGGTAAAATCACCGACGACAAACGCATAAAAGCATCCTTGCCGACGATTCAATATGTACTCGATCAAGGCGCGTCGCTGATTTTGATGAGTCATTTGGGACGACCGAAAGGCGGGCCAGACCCGGAATTCAGCCTGCGCGCCGCTTCGGAAGTTTTGTCTTCGCTATTGGGCAAACCAGTTAAGATGGCGTCCGATTGCGTTGGCCCGGAAGTGGAAGCGATGGCGAAGGCCCTCAAGCCCGGCGAAGTGCTGATGTTGGAAAATACGCGCTTCCATGCTGGCGAGGAAAAGAACGATCTCGATCTCGCCAAACAAATGGCCGCGCTCGGTGATGTTTACGTCAACGACGCGTTTGGCTCGGCACATCGCGCGCATTCATCAACCGAAGGCGTGGCGCACTTTTTGCCCGCCGTTTCCGGTTTCCTGATGGAACAGGAACTTGAATATTTAGGACGCGCAGTTTCCAACCCTGAACATCCTTACATTGCAATTCTCGGCGGAGCCAAGATCAGCGATAAGATTCTGGTGGTGGAAACCTTGTTGTCCAAGTGTGACAAGCTGATTATCGGCGGCGGAATGGCGGATACATTTTTGGCGGCCAAAGGTTTCAACATGCAGGACAGTCTGGTCGAAGCCGGCTCTGTTGAGTTGGCGAAATCCATCATGGCGAAGGCCGGCGATAAATTACTTCTGCCTGTTGACGCGGTGATCGCGGACAAATTCGATGCTGAAGCCAAAACCCAGGTTGTCGATGCGGATAAAGTCCCCGCAGGTTGGCGCATCATGGACATTGGTCCGAAATCTGTCAGCGAGTTTAAGGCCGCGTTGAACGGCGCCCGGCTCATTGTTTGGAATGGACCGATGGGCGTCTTCGAGATGCCGAAGTTTGCGGAGGGTACGTTTGCCATCGCAAAATTGTTGGCCGAGTCCGGCGCGACGACAGTGATCGGTGGCGGTGATTCTGCCAGTGCGGTCAAGAAAGCAGGCGTTGCCAAACAGATGACGCACATTTCCACGGGTGGTGGCGCGTCGCTTGAATTTCTCGAAGGCAAGGAATTGCCCGGCGTTGCCGCGTTGCTGGATAAGTAAATAATCTCGAATTTCAATGGGCGCAATTAGCGCCCACTTTTTATTTTAGGCCGCATTTGCAAGTGCGATATAATGATGCCAATTTCGTCACGGGAGTCCTTGTATGTCGTTCAATATCGGTGAGAACGTCGGCCCATATCGGATTGTGGAACAGCTTGGCCAGGGCGGCATGGCGACTGTTTACAAAGCCTATCATGCCGCGCTGGATCGTTATGTGGCGGTCAAGGCTCTTCATCCCGCCTTTGGCGAGGATCCGAATTTTGAAGTACGCTTTCAGCGTGAAGCGCGGCTGGTTGCAAAACTCGAACACCCGAATATTGTTCCGGTCTATGATTATGCCGAGCATGAGCATAGACCCTACCTCGTGATGAAGTTTATCGAGGGGGATACGTTGAAGGCGCGCCTGAATCAAGGCCCGCTGACTTCCACTGAAATCAGTACAGTAGTGGATGCAGTCGGCGCGGCGCTGGCGTACGCGCATAAGCAGGGAATTTTGCATCGCGACATCAAGCCATCCAATGTTTTACTCGCCACTGACGGACAGATTTATCTGGCAGACTTTGGGTTGGCGCGCATTGCACAATCTGGTGAATCCACACTGTCATCTGACATGATCATGGGAACGCCGCAATATATTTCCCCTGAACAGGCGATGGGTAAGAAAGACCTGGACGAGGGCACGGATATTTATTCGTTCGGCGTAATGCTTTATGAACTGGTTGTTGGGCAGGTGCCCTTTAATGCCGACACGCCTTTTTCGATCATCCACGATCATATATATTCGCCTTTGCCGATGCCACGCGCGATCAATCCGAAAGTGCCGGAGTCGGTTGAACGCGTGCTGCTGAAAGGACTCGCCAAAGAACGCGCAGATCGCTATGCCAATATAGATGCATTTGTCCAGGCGTTCAAACAAGCCTGGATTAACGCTGGAGTACCGATGCAGGGGACGGCCATCACGATGAAACCCAGGCCGGGCTTGAAGTCCGCGCCTGCCAATGCCATAGCAAATGACGTGGAAACAGTGGCCGCCAAAGGGTCCAAGAAAAAGACGCGTTCGCCCTGGCCCTTTGTCGCGACTGGCGTACTTTTGGTAATCTGTCTGGCCTTCGTCTTCTTTGCCGTGCGAGGCAGCAGAATTCTCAGGCCGTCCGCCAATCCCGCACCTACATCTTTGTCTGTCCTTGCGCCATCAGCATCCATTCCAGTGTCGCCACAAGTAAATAATACGCCGAGTGTGCAGGCTCCACCGACGCCGACACTTTCGCCTGCAGTTGCCGCCGCCCTTGCGAATGTGAACCAAAACCCGAATGACCCGAATGCTAATCTTGAGCTTTCTTTTGCATATTGGGATAGCGGCGACAGGCGCCAGTCCTTGGTGACTTTGGCCAAGGCCGCTGACCTGGCTGCCCCAACTGATGCTCAATTTTTCCAGAACGCGGGCGACCAGTTCAAGAAGCGTCAGGCATGGATTGGCGCGGCGGCCATGTATTTTCGGGCCATCAAATCTCAAGGCCCGACACATAAACCTTCGCAGGAATTAACAGACAATCTTCACGAGGCGCTCTATAAAGCCGCTCCTTCAGTTGACTTGCCTGCGTACTTGCCATTTGATTCTGTGAGCCGTGTGGAACAACCAATGTCGATGGTGGCACAGGCCCGTAACGATTACTACAATGGAAAGGAAGATGAAGGCCATTCGATCTTAAATCAGGTCAAGCGTCTTAAACCGGGAATGCCGGAAGCCACATTGCTTGAAGCGGAAATGTTTGCCAACGAAGGCGACTCGTTTCATGCCAAGCAAAATCTAAACGTTCTTATTGCCAACCTCAATACGCCCAATTGGGTCAACGAGATGGCAGAAACAGCCAATAAAG
>JAMDBC010000117.1 GCA_023484185.1 Chloroflexota bacterium
GGAGTTTTTACAAACCCCGTGGGGCCTGCTTTTATTGATTGGAGGTATTCTCATGTTACTGGTGGATTGGTTCCCCAAAAAATATCGCGAAACAAAACAGCCTCAAACGGTTCACCGTTTGCCTGCCGTGTTGCAAACGCTTGAGACCGTTTTCATTCTTGCAGGCATTGCTCTTGCCTTGTTGTCGTTTACCCGCCCCATCTCCGTGGACGTGGTCAACAAGCAAGCCTTTCAACACGTTGGCGCTTTCTCTTATTCTGCACCCGCGCCTGAGGGTATTTACGACCAGCCGCGCGTCGAAACAGGCGAGCCCATCTTCAACGCTGTCACTTGCAATTTACAAATTGGCTTTCAATATAACCTCACGTCAACCTTGCCCATCGAACAGGTCAATGGCACATACACCCTGCGCGCTTTCCTGAAAGATGACTTCGGTTGGTCTCGCACGATCCTCACACAAGACGGAACGTTTGACTCAACTGTCTTTGAGACCTCCGCGCCGCTCGATATTTGCGCGGCACGCGCCATGCTTGCGAGCATTGCCGAACAGGAAAGGTGTCATGCGTCCGCGCTATGCCCTCGTCATTCAAACGGATGTTCACGCGCAGGGCATGCTTGCAGGTCAATCGTTTGACGATACCTACAGTCCGCAAATGTATTTGACGATGACCGATAAGGAACTCTATCTGGAAAGAGGGATGGTGGACTCGTTGCAACAGGAAGGATACGTCACCGCTTCTTCCCAAGCCGAAAACCTGTTCAGCCTCCTCGGGTTGACTCTCCCTGTATCTTTGCTCCGCACCCTCGCGCTCGCCCTTGCCGCTCTCGGTCTGACGATGGTTGCAGCCCGCACGCTCGTCCTGCCGCGCTTTATCAAGAAAGAGGATGTTGTCGAAGCCCGCGCCGAAACCATTTCGATTCCCGTGCAAAGCCTGCCGAAAGTCAAAGGCAATCAAGTGATCGAGATATTGCACCTTGATGACTTGCTGAAAATCTCACATCAACTCAACATGCCCATTCTCGAATATCGCGGCGGAAGTGAAACCATCCTGTTCGTCCGCACCCCAGACTCATTATTCCGCCATACTTCACAGGAGGAAACTCATGAATAAGAAAGTCAAACTATTTCTCATCGGCGTTGGCTTGAAGGCGATCATAACGGTCGCCTTCGCCGTGGGTGGGCTTGCCTCTTCCAACAGTGTCTCGCCCAGCGGTATCACAGAACAATATATTCCCCTGGATGCCTATGCATTTGTCCCACAGGAATGTGCTTATATGCAAATTGATAATTTGATCACAACTGTAGATGTCGCTTCGGGAGCTTATCTCGGCACCACAGGTAATGACCTCATCTTTGGCGGTTCAGGCAACGATGTTGTGATGGCAGGTGATGGCAATGATTGCATCGTCACAGGCGGCGGTGCAGACGCCATCATGGGTGAAGGCGGGGATGACGTCATCCTTGCAGGCGACGGCATCAACTACATTGACGGCGGCGATGGAATAGATACCTGCTACAGCGGCGGCGACTTGTCTGAGACAGTCGTCAATTGTGAGCGATGAGATGAAAACACGCACACAACAATTCTTCAAAGAACTCAAGGAATTCGCCGCTCAGGGCAGCATCATTGATCTCGCCATCGGCGTCATCATCGGAGCGGCAATTGGAAAGATCACCGCCTGCCCCCAATTGGCTTATTGCTGGGAGAAGTAAATTTTTCCAACCTGTTCATCAACCTGTCAAGCCATGCCTATCCCACCCTCAAAGCCGCACAGGATGCAGGCGCACCGACCATCAATTACGGTCTCTTCTTCACTTCCATCATTGACTTTGGGATCATCGCCCTCGCCCTCTTTCTGCTCGTCAAACCCTTCAAAAACCTGCGCGCCCAAAAGGAGGAAAAGCCTGTCACACAATCCTGTCCCCATTGCTACACCCAGATAGACCAACGCGCCACACGCTGTCCGCAATGCACATCGCCAGTCAAGTTTGAAATTTTGAAGTAAGCTGTCCCATCACATAGCACTGTGCATCAACTATGGTGACCGTAATTGTAACGCCTCCGCTAGATGGGCAAATTGAATCTCATCTGGGATTGACGATTCAATGTATGTTTTTGGTGGTAATGCACGTAATTGGAAAGGGTGACTTCTGTCAAAAGATTATGCTGTTGCAATATGAATTCGAGAGGAAGGGTAGGACCGTGGAATGAGGACGGCGCTCACCGCCGCGGAGAACAGGTAATCCATCCGATGTTGTTCATAAAAGCGGCGTTAGTGGGCACCGAGTAAAATACTTTATCTTTATGATAAACTCTCCAAAGAAAAGGTCCAGCTATGTCCATTCACACCGCCACCGCCCAGGCTTTTCCAAATATTGCTTTCATCAAATACTGGGGCAACCGCGACGACGCGTTGCGACTGCCGTCCAATGGATCCATCTCGATGAATCTGGATGGACTCTCCACGCGTACAACTGTTGCCTTCTCCGCATCAACTCGGACCGATAAACTGTTCCTGAATAAGAAGCCGGTCCATGGCCCCGGCCTTGACCGCGTCAGCGCGATGCTCGATCTGGTGCGCGGCATGGCCGGCATGGATCAGCGCGCTGAAGTCCTCAGCGAGAATAATTTTCCATCCGGCGCAGGGATTGCATCATCGGCGTCAGCGTTTGCGGCGCTGGCCTTATCGGCGAGCAAGGCCGCCGGTCTGGATTTGAGCGAACGTGAACTCTCGCGGCTGGCGCGGCGCGGCTCCGGATCTGCATCACGTTCCATCCCCGGTGGATTTGTCGAATGGCAGGCCGGCGCGGGCGATGAGGATTCGATTGCCTTTTCGATTGCGTCAGCACAGCACTGGTCACTTGTGGACTGTGTTGCCATTGTCAGCTCCGCCCACAAAAAAATCGGTTCCTCCGAAGGCCACGCCATCGCCGGGACGAGCCCTTTGCAAGCCGCGCGCGTGGCCGATGCACCGCGCCGACTCGACCTGTGCCGCCATGCGATTCTGGAACGCGATTTTGAGGCGTTGGCTTCAATCGTCGAACTGGATTCAGATATGATGCATGCGGTAATGATGACTTCTTCTCCAGCCCTGCATTACTGGCAGCCTGCTTCGATGGCTGTCATAAAAGCTGTCCGGCAGTGGCGCGGAGAGGGGAGTCCAGCCTGCTACACGGTGGATGCCGGGGCGAACGTCCACGTCATTTGTCCCGAAAAAGATGCGAATGAGATCGCCGCGCGTTTGCGTAAGATTGCGGGAGTTAAAGATGTCCTCACAGCGCGCGTTGGCGGTCCGGCAAAAGTGATTGAAGAAAAACAAAGCTAATGATGTCTTTGCGAGTGCAGGTCGAGTAGCCCGTGCTCGTCGGGCGTATCGCCTGCCCTGGCGGGCTAAGCCAGGGAGACCAAGCGAAGTAATCCCCTAATTAACGATGAGATAGATGCTTCGAGAGAGCGCCTCGCAATGACATTGAGTCATGTTCATCTGCCTCTAATTTAAACCAGATATAATCAAGTTCGAGTAAACCTATGAATATTTCCCTCTTAACTGGCTTGGTCTTTGTTGCTGTGTTCGCGTGCGTAGTTTTTATCCACGAACTTGGACATTTTCTTGTGGCGCGGCTCTTGAAAGTAGAAGTCGAAGAATTTGGTTTTGGCTTGCCGCCGCGCATATTGACGATGTGGCGCGAAAAAGGCTACATTCTTCTGAAAAGCGGACAACGCCTTGTAATCCCGCGCACCTTTGGCCTGCCGTTCGGATGGTCCTCGGTGATCAACCATGAATTAAACATTACTGCTGACCGCGTGGATGATATGTTGATCTTGCGTACGCTCGAATGGCAGGAAGTCACTCCGTAAAAAAATAAAAAGACCATCAGTGATCCGTTGAAGAAGAACGAAATCCACGTGGATGAAGCGGGCCGCATCCTCGACCCACACACTGATGCCACTCGCGAGACGGCGCGGCAAATAGTTGTAGGCGAGCATCCCGGCAGTATTGAGTTGACGGATGTGATTGCCGAAGCTCATCCCGGCGTGGAACTTACACTTAATTGGCTTCCGATTGGCGGCTTTGTGCGGCCAAAAGGCGAGAACGATCCAACTGTTCCGGGTGGTCTGGCCGCCTCCAGTCCGTGGACGCGGCTGGCCGTTTTGTTCGCCGGGCCGACTATGAACCTTCTGTTGGGGATTGTGGTCTTTAGTCTTTTGTTCTACCAGATGGGTGTGCCTGATTACACACAGGTGCAAATTGGCGCTGTCCTTCCGGATTCTCCCGCTGCACAGGCTGGCATTCAGGTTAATGATGTGATTGCCACCGTGAATGGTGCACACATCACGGACTCAACCCAACTGCATAATATTATTTATGCCAACCTCGACAAGCCGGTTGTATTCACTGTCCGCCGAGGCAAAGAAACACTTACGCTTACAGCCACGCCTTCGAGCACGCGACCGCCAGATAAGGGCGCACTTGGCATCTCAATGGGTCCGGCTATCGTGCAGTCAGGGTCGGTAACTGAATCGTTGCAATACGGCTCGATGGCTGTTTATTTACAAGCGCGTGCGCTTGTCCTGCTCCCGGCCCAAATGATCCGCGGCCAGCTTACTCCTCAGGAAGGCCGCGTTATTGGACTCAAAGGCATTTACGATCTCTTTGGTCAGGCCGTCAACCGCGACGTGCAGAGCCGCGCTCCGCTTGCATCAACACCCTCCGCGCCTGTATCATCATCTTCGCCGACGCCCACCTTCTTCACGCTTCAACTGATCGGCGCACTCACCATCAGCCTCGGCGTGCTCAACCTGTTTCCCTTCCCCGCTCTTGACGGCGGACGCATTCTCTTCGTCCTGCCCGAGATCATCTTCCGTCGCCGCGTTCCGCCCGAATGGGAAAACAGAATCAATGCCATCGGCATGGCGATCCTTTTACTCTTCATGCTGTACGTTAACGTCATGGACTTTGTCAGCCCTGCAATCACCAACCTGCCGTAATGACTGAAACAAAATCATCCATTCAAAAAATAATTGACGAGTTGTTGGACGGCACGAAGGAATTTTCGCGCCGGTCTCTCCAACAACTATCGGATATTGACCCCGCTTCGCTCAAAACTTTGATGGAAGCCTGGCCTCGCGTCCAACCGGAACGCAAGCGGCTCCTGCTCGAAGAGCTTCATTCTTTGGCTGACGATGACACCCTGGTCTCGTTCGACGATTTCGCGCGCACCATGTTGACCGACCCGGACGCGCAAGTGCGAGCAGGCGCCATCCGTCTGCTCGACGAGTGTGAGGATGTAAAACTTATCCCAGCCTTTATCAAAACCCTGGCGGGCGATGAAAGAGCTGAGACACGTGCCGAGGCCGCCATTGGGTTGGGAAAATATGTAGAGTTGGGTGAACTCGAAGAGATCAGTGAAAAGGTCAAACGTCAAGTGGAAGATGCGCTGCTGGCGAAGGTCAACAGCGATGATCAACTTCTTGTGCGGCGTAACTCGCTCGAGGCGCTTGGCTACTCGTCCCGCCCTGAAGTTGTCACCGCGATAGAGTCGGCCTATCATCGTGAGAATCCCGATTGGCAGGCCAGCGCATTGTTTGCGATGGGACGTTCCGCCGATGAACGCTGGGAAGATCACATTCTCTCCAGTATGTTGGATGAAATCGAGATCGTGCGCCTTGCGGCGGTCGAGGCGGCGGGTGAACTCGGCCTGGATGCTGCGCGCATAGTTTTATTTAGATTACTGGAAGATGAAGAAGATGATGACATCGCCGCGGCAGCGATCTGGTCGCTTTCGCAAGTCGGCGGCGAGGACGTCCGCATTTATATTCAAAACCTGCTCGACCAGAGTGAGGACGACGAACAGGTCGAGTTTCTCGAAGAGGCTCTCGATAACCTGTACTTTACCGAGGACCTGGCAAAGTTCGATCTCTTGAATTTGGATGCCGACGATGAACTTGTTGAAATTGAACCTGACGAAGATGAATAATTGAACTGCGAAGGCCTCAAAATTTTATAAGCAGTTTTTTAATGCGTCGTTGCGAACCGCGTTCTTTGTTCCAGAGAAGAATGCTTCTCGCAGCGACTTTTATTTGACACTGTCCGAAATAGTGGGAGTAATCATTTTCATCAACAGATTACACAGATTTCGCCGATTTTTTCTCTAATCTGTGTCATCTGAGAAATCTGCGGATTATTCCGGATGATGTCCATTTAAGGGCTGGCATATATGCTTTTACACGCTTTGCGGTTTACAATATCCCTATGCCGCTGAATGAACTGTTTACAACCTTTGCCAATAATCTCCTGCCCATCCTGCTGATCAGCGGGGCGGGCTTTTTGCTTGGCAGGACCATTTCGATTGATCCGCGCAGTCTTGGGCGGGTGGTCTTTTATGTGTTCAGCCCCATTCTGGTTTTCAATCTGCTTTTACATACCGAGCTTAATTCAAGCGACATATTCATCACGATGGGCTACACCACTGCAGTCTGTCTTGCGACTGGGTTGCTTACGCTTTTGCTTGGAAAATTGTTGCGCTTTGAGCGCCCCGTATTGATGGCAATCCTGCTTACTTCCATCTTCGGTAATACCGGAAATTACGGCCTGCCGCTTGTTTCGTTCGCCTTTGGCAAGGATGCGCTGGCATTTGCAACGCTGTGCTATGTGACCGTGTCCATTCTCACCAATACTTTCGGCGTGCTGGTTGCCTCGCTTGGGCACATGGATATCAAGTCGGCCCTCCTGGGCCTCTTCAAAGTTCCCACGATGTATGCGGTGATTCTGGCCGCCTTGCTCAATCGTTTTCATCTGGTTTTGCCGATCCCTCTTGCCCGCACCGTTGAACTGGCCGCCAATGGCAGTATTCCGCTAATGATCATCCTGCTTGGACTGGAACTCTCACGCTTCCAATGGTCGCATAATTTCCATGCGGTGGGATTGAGTGTTGCGATGCGGCTATTGGCCGGTCCGGTCATTGGATTATTACTCACCATTCCATTCGGTCTGCAGGGCGCTGCGCGGCAGGGGAGTGTGGTCGAAGCCTCGATGCCGGCTGCGGTGATGACTACTGTGCTGGCAACTGAATATGGCCTCGACACATCGCTCGTAACCGCCATTGTTTTCGTCGGCACGCTGCTTAGTCCGCTGACGCTCACACCCTTGTTGGTTTATCTGGGAAGATGATAATGCGAAGAACACGTCCCTGGACCAGCCTGACACCCGCTGGCGCGAATCCGCGTTGGGACAAAATGTGACCGGCGTTGCTCCGGGCAATTTTCTGCTTATATTATTTTGCTGGCGCTGGTTTTGATCATCCCTATCTGGGGTGCGCTGACTGTTATTATCGAGAGGAAGAAGAATGCCAGGAAATAATGAGATCATTTGCATTCACATGTGGGTCACAGGCCGCGTGCAGGGCGTTGGCTTTCGCGCCCACGTGGAGTATCACGCGCGACAAATTGGCGGTGTTACCGGTTGGGTAAGAAATGTCGGCTATGATGTTGTTGAAGTTTTGGCAGAGGGGGAGCGAAGTTCTGTGGAAAGATTTTCCGAGCTGGTAAAACAGGGTCCGCGCGGTGCGTATGTAAGCGAATCACGCTTGGAAGAAGAAGCACCAACAGGCGAGTTTTCTGAGTTTAGTGTCAGGCGAAGTTTATAACGTTTCGATATTCAAGTGTTCGAAATCTATTTCAGGCTGGCCTTCTTCTGCCGGATAAGTCAGCCAGGTCAAAAACTCAGTATTCCCCTTAGGCCCCAACAACGGACTGCGAATTAATCCGCGCACGGCAAAACCTTCAGTTTGTGCGAAGGTCAGCACATGCTGCAAAACCTGTTTGTGAATATCCGGGTCGCGGATCACGCCGCCACCGTGCGCTACGTCTTTTTTCCCAGCCTCGAATTGGGGCTTTATAAGAGCAACGACATTCCCCATTCCTTTGCCCCTTTCCCCTTCAAGGGTTAGGGGGCTAGGGGATAAAGAGAACCAATTACTTACGACTGGCAGAAGGATGCGCAATGAAATAAACGAAGCATCGATCGTGATGATCGAAACCGGCTCCGGTAGCGACTTCACAAAACGCGCATTGGTCGATTCCATCACGACCACGCGCGGATCGTTGCGTAATTTCCAATGCAGAATGCCTTTGCCTACATCGATCGTGTATATTTTCGCCGTGCCGCGTTGCAGCATGCAATCGGTGAAGCCACCGGTCGAGGCGCCCACGTCGGCGCAGACGCGTCCATTCAAGTCGAGGCCAAAGGCTTCGATGGCGGCATCCAGCTTTTCGCCGCCGCGCGACACAAAGCGCGGCCCCCGCTCTACGTCCAGGCGCGCGGCGGGATCAACGGACGTTGCGGGCTTGAGCGCAACTTGATCGTCCACACGGACTTGTCCGGCCATGATCAAGGCCTGAGCTTTGGCGCGCGATTCGGCCAATCCGCGTTCGACGATGAGCAAATCCAATCTGACCTTTGGCATAAGGGTATTGTAATTCGATATTTGGCAATTCGACACTCGGCGCTCGAATTATCAAATATCAACTATCGAATCTCGAATATCGAGTGTAAAATAGTCCCATGTTTCGCGCCCTGCTCAAAACAATGCGTCCGCGCCAGTGGACAAAAAATGTTTTCATCTTTGCCGCGCTGGTATTCGATAAACAATTCTTCATCGCCGCGTCGTTCCTGAAAACGCTGGCTGGATTTGCTCTGTTTTGCCTGGTCTCATCGTCGGTTTACATCTTCAACGATTTGGCTGACATCGAAGCTGATCGCAAACATCCTGAAAAAAAGAACCGGCCGATTCCGTCTGGAAAACTTCCGGTCAGTGTTGCATGGACGGCGGGAATTGTTTTGGTTGTGGTCACGCTTGGAATCGGTTACTGGCTTTCGCCCGCCTTCGCAGCCGTGATGGGCGCATACTTTCTGCTTAACCTTGCCTATTCAAAGTGGCTCAAGCACATCCCGATCCTCGACGTGCTGATCATCGCAGCGGGGTTCGTCCTGCGCGTCGGAGCGGGCGTGACGCTGATTCATGTTGAACGTTTTTCGCCATGGCTTTACGTGGTGATGACTTTGCTTTCGCTCTTCCTCGGCTTTGGAAAACGCCGCGCCGAACTTGCGCTTCTCGAAACATGGGACTATTTTACAC
>JAMDBC010000187.1 GCA_023484185.1 Chloroflexota bacterium
TTTGGATTTGCGGCATCGAACACGTCCGCGAGGCAATTGCCTTCCCGAGGACGATCAAGAGGGTATACCCGTAGAATTTGTAAGGGCGGAGCGACGCTCCGCCCTTACTTTATTTATCGCCCAACGCTTCATAAAGAACCGGGACGCCGCGCGGCGTCCCATCATATTATTTCTTTTCGCGCCGCGCCTTGATCGCTTCCCAAATCATGGGGAGAATTGAAATCAAAATAATGGCGATGATGACAAATTCAAAATTGCTTTTAACAAATGGAATGTTGCCAAAGAAATATCCGGCCAGCGTAAAGAGCGCAACCCACGTAATGCCGCCAAACACATTGTAGGAAAAGAAATAGCCATACGACATGCGTCCCATGCCTGCCACGAACGGCGCAAAGGTGCGGACGATGGGGACGAAGCGCGCCAGGAAAATCGTCTTGCCGCCGTGCTTTTCAAAGAAGGCATGTGTACGGTCAAGATATTCGCGCTTGATCCATTTGACGTTGTAGGCGCGGTCGCCGAGAAAATGACCGATCCAATAGTTGACGGTGTCGCCACCGACTGCGGCGATCATCAACAAGGTCAGCAACAGCCAGACATTCAGTGAACCGAGCGCGGCAAAAGTACCAGCGGCAAACAGAAGCGAGTCGCCGGGCAAAAATGGTGTGATCACGAAGCCAGTCTCCATGAATATCACAAAGAAGAGCATGGCATATGTCCATGTGCCATATTGGGTAATAATACCGGAGAGGTATTTATCCAAATGTAAAAAGATGTCAAGCATGTCTTTCAGAAAAGCCATTCTTTCCTCTCAAGGTAGGATGTGAAAGCTGGGCGATTATACCTGAGAATTATCGCCCGGTTTAATTTCAAAATGACTCAGCCAATCGCCCAATCCCAGAAAAACCAGGCTCCCCACAATAGCCAGGCCTGCGTCAAGCGGTCCAATTGGAAATAATATCCAGCCCCGCCATTCTCCCAGGAGATGACCCGTGACAAACCCGGCAAGGCTCAAGATCAAATACAGGATCAATTTGCCGAGTCCGCCGCCGCGTAAAAGGTGGAACAATGCGCCAATCAGTAAAGCGATCAACAAGCCAAATAGAAGGGATGGTAAAGTCATTGTTCGATTTATGGATTCAAATGTTTGGCAAAGAAATCAGTGATGGCGTTGTAACAAGTCACACGGTTCTCGTACTTGAGAACATCATGACCCTCATCTTCAAAGACCAGCAATTCCAATTGCTTGCCTTGCGCCTTCAATTGCCTGACGAGATCTTCTGATTCCGCCGCGACCACGCGCGGATCGTTGCGCCCCTGAATGACCAACATCGGGGCGGCCATGTTCGAGAGATGCGTCTTAGGCGAGCGTTCGATGAGGAATGCTCTTTCTTCTGGCTTGGAAGGATCGCCAATAGAGATCCTGAAATATGGTTTCCACGCTTCGGGAATGCGCTCGGAGAAAGTCAGCAGATCATACGGACCAAACATATCGCACGAGGCTTTCCACAGGTCGGGATGAAGACCCGCTTGCATGAGGGTCATGTAACCGCCGTAGGAACGTCCAACGACTGCCGCGCGCGAAACATCGATGCGTTTATCTTTTGGCAAAACTTTGGTCATGGCGTGAACATGATCGAGTCGATCCTGTCCGCCCCAGTCGCGGTCGACGTGCTTGGTATACGAGAGACCGTATCCGGTCGAGCCGCGCACGTTCGGGACAAAGATCGCAAAACCGCGCAAGGTCAGGAATTGGATCAGCGGCATGGAGAACCAGGAAAAGTCCGGGTGCTCCTGCCCCTGCGGGCCACCATGAATGTAGTAGACCAGCGGGCGCGGCCCTTTAAATCCAAGCGGCTTGGCGGGCAAATACAGCCGCGCTGAAACGCGCAGTCCATCATGCGAAATATATGAAACGTCTTCGCCCTTTGAAAGATGGGCATCGGGGATACCGAGGATTTTTTCGTTGGTGTGCAAAGAAAGATCGTTGCGTTTCCTGCCCTCAATGGTATAGATTTGCGTCGGCGATGTGGCAGTGGAAAAGGAAATCGTGAATACATCTTCGAGCTTGTCGTAATCGATATGCTCCAACATGCCGTCCTCGAACGGCTCCTGACCGACCAGCACATGCTTCAAATTCATGCGGAGTTTTTCTTCGTCGAAGATGCCTTCATAAGCCCAGGAACATCCGTCAATATTGAACAGCGCCAGATAGCGATCGTCTTTTAGATGACCAAGTCCGACCATTTCACCAACACCGGCATGCACCACGCCTTTCAGCTTGACCTTTTCCAGCTTGCCCGGTTTGGCAAAGTCAATATAGCCGAGGCTGTAAGTATCATCAAAAACCGCGCTCGAGACGATCGCGCCTTTCTCGCTTGGCGAAAATACCGCCGCGCCAAGACCATTCAATGGGACAGACTGTCCCTCCGCGCGGTCATCAAGCGGGACGCCGTACAAAACTTTGAATTTGTCATTTGTCCACAAATAGAGAACATTGTCTCCTGTTGTGTAGTTGCTTCCCAGCAATAGCTTGCGATGATCGGCGCTGGCCGCGCTTGGGAAATATCCCCATTCGCTCTCAGCAATTTTCGTTAATTTCCCAGTCTCCAAATTTCCGCGATACGTTTCCTGCACCGGTTTATCGCGGCGTTCCGCCACAAGATAAACGACATTTTTCTCACGGTCACACTCGCCCAGATAGACGCGATGATCTGCAAAGAAATTATCGAAGGCCGGTTCGGGGAATCCACCATTGAGTGGGATCAGCATCGGCTGATAATTTTCGTCGCCGTCATGATCGATCATCACGAGGATTTTTCCGAGCTCTGGAAAAGCATAAAAAGAAAGTCCGCCGATCAAATGCGGATTCTGCAACGCAATATTCGGCGGCAGAAGCGGCTCCGGCACACTGCCGCCATAGAACATCGCATACAAACTCAAACGGCCGGAAATATTGCTCAGAAAGTAAATTCGTTCCTCAGCGAACTGAGGGACGACAAACAAACGAGCCGACATCAGCGATTCAACACGGTAATTCATGGGGTGTGTCCTTTCAAGCAAAGTCAAACAATCTTATCATTTCCAATATTCAGCAACGGCATGATCTGGCCTAAAATCCGATATTCCGCTGCGCGCAGCTAGACAATGATCCCGCCGCCCAACACGGCCTCGCCTTCATAGAAGACAGCCGCCTGCCCTGCTGTGATATCGCGCACCAGCGCATCAAACCGGACCTCAACGCGGGCGCCGCCTTCGAGCGGCCTAACCCATGTCTCGACTTCTTTTGCACTGTAGCGAATCTTAACCAGGGCGCGAAACGCGTCAGTCGGAGCGACGCCTGAAAGCCAGTTGACATCACGCGCAATCAGTTCACTTGAGCCAAGCTCCGCCTGTGTCCCAACGATGACTGTGTTCGCGGCTGCATTTTTTCCAAGCACATATAACGGCACTGGCGACGATATTCCCAGCCCCTTGCGTTGACCGATGGTGTAATTCGCCAATCCATTGTGTAAACCAACCACTCTCCCATCGCGCCTCACGATCTCACCCGGACGAAGCATCTGCGCCGCATTGCGCTGAATAAAATTTCGATAGTCTTCGCCCGCCAGAAAACATAAATCCTGAGAGTCCGGTCGCGAGGCGGTTGGCAATCCAAACGATTCAGCGATCTGACGGATTTCTGATTTTGGATATTCGCCAACGGGAAATAAAGCATGCCGTAATTTTTCCTGCGTCAAGACATGCAAAACATACGATTGATCTTTTGCGTAATCGACCGCGCGCAGCAAACCAATCTTTCCATTTTCTTCTTTTCTTCTCACATAATGTCCCGTCGCCATGTAATCAGCACCCAAAGCGAGAGCGTGGTTCAGTAAAAACTCCCAGCGTATGGACCGATTACAAACAAGGCACGGATTCGGCGTCCCACCTGAGGCGTAGCCGTCGAGAAAATATTCCACAACGGTCCTTCGGAAAACATCCTTGGCATCGACCACATAAAACGGAATGTCCAGCCTGGCAGCCACGCGCCGCGCCTGCGCCATTGCATCGGGCGTGCAGCAACGATTGGAATCTTCCTTGCCCGGCTCAGACCACAAGCGCAACATCATGCCGATAACTTCGTAGCCCTGCTGTTTAAGCAAAGCCGCGGCAACAGAGGAATCAACGCCTCCAGACATGGCAACAACAACCTTGGTCATGGTGTTAGCCACAGATGAACACAGATAAACGCTGATGATTGATAAATCACTTTGAAATCCATGCACTATTCGCAATAATACGTTTGATCTCAAGTTTCGGACGATAAAAATTGACAAGCAAACAAACGGGCAAATTTGTAGCGCGCAAATAATTCAAACATTGTGCCGTGTGCACATCTTCAAGCAATCTGACTGCCTTGAACTCGACCAAAACCAAATCAGCTACAAACAAGTCGGCAAAGAATTGACCAACCACGACTCCATCATATTTGACTTCAATTGGAAATTGTTGCTTTACATCCAATCCAATCTTGGGAATCTCAATAGCCGCCGCGTTTTCGTAAACTTTCTCAAGAAATCCACCGCCCAGAGTATTGCTCACTTTAAAAAGACTCCCGATCACTTTCTCTGTAATTTCGTTTACTTCCATTTGTTTATCCTCCTATCCGCGTTCATCTGTGTTTATCTGCGGCCAAATTTCTCGCCCGCTCCACCAACGCAGGCAAGGCATTTAAAAACTTATCTACATCGGCGGGCGTGGTGTTTGCTCCCAACGTAACGCGCAGCGAACCAAGCCCCCACTCGCGCGACAAACCAATTGCTTCCATCACTTCGCTCGGTTCAGGGTTGCCCGTTTTGCAAGCCGAACCGGACGAACACGCAAAGCCCGCCGCATCCAGCAAAGTCAGCAATAAATTTCCATCGACATCTTTGAATGCAAACGAAGCATGATTTGGAAGCCGTGATTCAAGATCGCCAGTGAGTTTTGATTCGGGAATCGTCTCAAGAACATTTCCAATGATCCAGTCGCGCAAAGGTCTGACATGCGTCGTGCGCTGTTCGCGTTCTTCGACGGCAAGTTTCAGCGCTTCAGCAAAGCCAACGATGTAAGGCACATTTTGCGTCCCGGCACGCAGGCCATTTTCCTGGCCGCCGCCTGTCAGATGCGGGATAAGCTCCAAGCCTTTGCTGACGTACAGCGCACCGACTCCTTTTGGACCGTAAAGCTTGTGTCCGCCTAAAGAAACTAAATCCACGCCCAGATTTTTGACATCCAACGGAAGATACGCTGCGGCCTGAACCGCATCCGTGTGAAAGAGAATATTGTTTTTGTGACAAATCTCGGCAATTTCGTCGATCGGGTTGATCGTGCCGATCTCATTATTTGCATACATCACCGAGACCAGCGCGGTTTGCCCGCAGACAGCTTTTTCAACCGCTTGCGGCGTGACCATGCCATTTTCATCCACGTCCAACCATTCAACTTTGAAGCCGTAATATTTTTCAAGCTGTTCGGCGGTCTTGCTGACGGCGTGATGCTCAACTTTCGACGTGATGATCCAGTCCGCGCCGGTTTTCTCGCGCATCGCCAAAGCCGCGCCGCGCAAAGCGAGATTATCTGATTCAGAACCGCAGGAGGTGAAAATAATTTCTTCGGGACGGCAATTCAACGCGGCGGCGACAGTTTCGCGGGCGGAATCGATCGCAGCTTCGGCCTGCTGTCCATAACGGTGAACCGAGGATGGGTTCCCGAAAGAGGCGGAAAAATACGGCATCATCGCGTCCAAAACGCGCGGGTCAACAGGAGTTGTTGCGGCATAATCCAGATAAATTTTTTCACTCATAATTCGGAGATTATACCGCTTGCACTATTTGTTCGCTGATATAATCTCGTCATTCATTTTTCAAATTCAGGAGTTTTTATGCCCAATCAAATCAAATTCGGCACGGACGGTTGGCGCGGCGTCATCGCCGAGGATTACACCTTCGACAATGTCCGCCGGTGCGCGCAGGGTTTCGCATCCTATCTGCTTTCAAAAGGCAAGCAGGGCCAGTGGGTAATTGTCGGCCACGATAAACGCTTCAGTTCGGAAAATTTTGCCGCGGCTGTCGCGGAAGTTTTGGTGGGCAACGGCTTGAAAGTTTATCTGACCGATGGCGCCACGCCCACACCCGTCATCGCCTACGCGGTTGTAGACAAAAAAGCCGCGGGCGCGGTCAACATTACTGCCTCGCATAACCCGCCCACTGATAATGGATTCAAGGTCCGCAACGAGACGGGTGGCGCGATCGACCCCGAAGGGTTGAAGCAGATCGAAAGCAGTATCCCGGATTCGGTCCAGGATGTGAAGCGCACGAATTATGCCGAAGCAGAAAAATCCGGCCAGATCGTCAAATTCGACGCGGCCGCGCCGTACATCGATCATCTCAGGCGCGATCATTTAATCGACCTGCAGCCCATCAAAGACGCGGGGCTGACCGTCATGGTGGATGCCATGTGGGGCAACGGCGCGGGCTGGTTCACGCGCTTGCTGGCTGGCGGAAAAACAAAAGTGATCGAAATTCACAATGTGCGCAATCCGTCATTCCCGGAGATGAAGCGACCGGAACCGATCCAGCCGAATATTGACATGGGCCTGAAAGCAACGGTGGATAACAAGGCTGATGTTCTGCTCATCACCGATGGCGATGCCGATCGCTGCGGAATCGGCGACGAAAACGGGAAATTCATCAACCAATTGCGCGTTTATGCCTTGCTTGCATATTACCTGCTCGAAATCCGCGGACTGCGCGGCCCAATTGTCAAGACGCTTTCGACTACGACCATGCTCAACAAGCTTGGCAAACTTTATAATGTACCGGTTTATGAAACAGGCGTGGGATTCAAATACGTCGCGCCCAAGATGACCGAAACGAATGCGTTAATTGGCGGCGAAGAAAGCGGCGGCTATGCGTTCCGCGGCAACGTCCCCGAACGTGATGGGATTCTGGCAGGCTTGTATATGCTCGACATGATGGTCAAAACCGGCAAGAAACCGACCGAATTGTTGAAAATATTATTCGATAAAGTCGGCGGTGAATATTTCTATGACCGCGTTGACAGTCCATTCAGTGGCGACCACAGAGCACGCGTAGATATCATCTTGAAAGCCAACCCAAAAACGCTCGGCGGATTGAAAGTCACTGAACTCATCACCGTGGACGGCTTCCAATTCAAACTCGAGGACGGCGGCTGGATGTTAATCCGTTTCAGCGGCACCGAGCCGATCCTGCGTGTGTATTGCGAAACGCGGCATGGTGATAAAGTCCAAGTCATTCTGCAGGATGGTCTAAAGGTTGCAGGAATAAAATAGTGTCAGGTGAACGAGTGTCAAGTGTCAGGCCATAATACACTTGACACTCGTTGCGTGATACATGACACTTGACACGTGACACTCACTGATACCCATTGCCATTTGGATTTAAATAAATTTGACTCAGACCGCGCCGCGGTAATTCAGCGTGCCATCGACGCAGGTCTGACTCGCATCCTGATCCCGGCCCTGACTCTGGACTCAAGCCGGGCCGTCGTTAAATTGGCCGACTCTCATCCCATGCTTTTTACCGCCATCGGCGTCCACCCGAACGATGCGCTGACGTGGAATGATGAAACCCGCGCTGGTTTGAAGAAACTCGCGGCCACCAATAAAAAAATTGTCGCCATCGGCGAGATCGGCCTGGATTATTACTGGAACGACGCACCGCACGATGTCCAACAAAAAATTTTGAGGGAACAACTTGCGCTCGCAGATGAATTAAATTTGCCAGTCGTAATTCATCTGCGCGAAAAAGGTGATGCCGAACACGGCGAGTGCGCGTCAGATTTGATGAAAATCCTGGAGGATTGGGCAATCCGCTCAAAGTCCGGAAAAGAGGCGAAGGGCGTCCTGCACTCATTCAGCGGATCGCTCGAAACCGCGCAACGCGCTATCGATCTGGGGTTCTATATCGGTATCACCGGACCAGTCACGTACAAAAACGCCGACAAGAAACGTCAAGTCGTCGCCAGTTTACCCCTGAACCGGCTGCTCATCGAAACCGACGCGCCTTTTCTGGCCCCGATTCCGCACCGGGGAAAGCGCAACGAACCTGCCTTCGTTTCGCATATTGCTGATAAAATTGCAGAAATCCATTCCCACACCCCGCAGGAGGTAGCCATGATTACAACTTCAAATGCAGCACGGCTTTTCTCCTGGGGAGAGACTGTTTGAATAACGTTACGTTCATTTCACCCGTTCAAGAACAACTTCAAGTCATTGAAGCCCGCCTGCATTCACAGGCGGACGATCGTCATCCCGACCTGCGCGCCGCTTTCGAACAGATTTTGGCCGCCGGCGGAAAACGCATCCGTCCGACTTTGGGCCTGCTGGTCGGAAACATGCTCGGCGCGCCCGAAGAGAAGCTCATCACGCTCGGCGCGGCTGTGGAATTATTGCACACCGCCACGCTGGTCCACGATGACCTGATAGACGGCGCGCTCCTGCGCCGCGGTATGCCGACGCTCAACGCGCGTTGGTCGCCTGCCGCCACCGTCTTGCGGATGGAACTGACCAGGCGTGCCATGTGCTCTTCATTGCCCCATCCACCTTCGGCGAGGGATTTGACATCTTTATCATCAGGATGGGACTCAGCATAGTAAATGGCCGGAAGTGTGACAAGGCCGTTGAGCAAATCGGAGCCGACTGGTTTACCGATGGCGGTTTGTTCGCCAGTGTAGTCTAGGATGTCGTCCACGATCTGGAAGGCGATCCCGACTTCGTTTCCAAACACGCGCATGGATTCGATCACGGTGTCATCCACCGGGCTGACCATGGCTGCCGAGCGGCTGATCATTTCAAAGAGCGAGGCGGTCTTGGCATAGATGCGCTGGGAATAATTTTCGCGGTTAATGACCCCGCGCGCCGAAAACATTTGCGTCAATTCGCCGTTGACGATGATTGCCAGCGTTTCTGAAAATAATTTCATCAACGGCAGATAATCGGTTTCAGCGGCGAGTTTGGCGGCGCGCGCGAAAAGGA
>JAMDBC010000168.1 GCA_023484185.1 Chloroflexota bacterium
AAGGGATCGTCAGCTCGTGACCGGAAAATAAAACGAGCCATTCCTGCCTTCGATGTGAATATCTCCGGGCAAATGTCCGAGCGGGATGCCGAATTTCGCTGCGAAGTAAATTCCGCCGCCCATTAAAAGCAGGATGATACCCCCGAGCATTAAGAAGCGACCGATGTTTTCCATGTTCTTCAAGTTTCCAAGTTTGAAGGTTTTCAAGTTGACAGGTTAACGTTCAACCTTTTCAACCTGCAAACATTCAAACTTACAACAATCTTTCCTGACCCTGCTCGGTATATTTCAATCCCAAATGCTCATACGCGGACCTGGTCGCGATGCGGCCTTGCGGCGTGCGATCCAAAAATCCAAGTTGCAGAAGATACGGCTCGACCACGTCCATGATCGTGTCCTGCTCTTCGCTGATGGATGCAGCGATTGTATTCAAGCCGACGGGACCGCCGTTATATTTTTCGATGATGGTCTTTAGCACACGCCGATCCACATCGTCGAGGCCGAGCAGATCAACAGCCAATAGATCGAGAGCTTCTTTTGCAATCGCAGATGTTACCACCTTGCCATCCGCGCGCACCTGTGCATAATCGCGGACGCGCCTGAGTAAACGCAAGGCAACGCGTGGCGTGCCGCGTGCGCGGCGTCCGATCTCTTCGATGCCGCCTTCATCCACTTCGACTTGGAGCAGTTTCGCGGCACGCGCGACGACAGCCTGCATGGCTGGCAGATCGTAATAATCCAAACGATAGACCGCGCCAAAGCGTGCACGCAGCGGCGCAGTGACAAGCGCCAATCTGGTTGTCGCGCCGACCACGGTGAAGTGCGGCAGCTTGAGCCGGATGGAACGCGCCGACGGCCCTTTGCCGATGATAATATCCAGCGCGAAATCTTCCATAGCTGGATATAACACCTCTTCGATGGCGCGTCCGAGGCGATGAATTTCGTCCACGAAAAGCACATCGCCCGCCCGCAGATTGGTCAGGATGGCGGCCAAATCCCCGGCGCGTTCGATGGCCGGACCAGATGTCACTTTAATGTTGACGCTCATTTCATTGGCGACAACATGCGCCAGAGTCGTTTTGCCCAGTCCGGGCGGGCCATAAAATAAAACATGGTCAAGCGCTTCGGATCGCCCACGCGCGGCGGCAATCAGAATGCCAAGATTTTCCTTGACCTGATCCTGTCCGATCAGGTCGCCGAGTTTTTGCGGACGAAGCGCGTTGTCAACGCGGTCGTCGGGTTTAGCTTCAGGGTCGAGGGGTCTTCCTCGCCCTGAGCTTGTCGAAGGTTGACGAGAGTCACTCATAGCGTGATTATATACTGAAAAATCGGCACCCCGTTCAAAATCCGGAAAGAGGCGAACTGTCCGTAAAAATGAGCAGGGATGACGAGTATTCGTCATCCCTGCTGTAATCGCTCTTCGGCAGTCTGGCAATCGTGGTCAGGTTATGAATGACTTTAGACCCATGGCTTTGCGTCACCAGGTTTCCCTGATTTTGCCCTTCGCTCAGCCGGTCGATCCTGATCATTTCTGATTTTAGATTCCTTGGCTTTGCGTCGCCGTCTTTTGGCGGTTTTGCTTTTTCGGCAGTCTGGCAATCTTGACTACATAAATGAATGTGGTTTTAGACCCATGACTTTGCGCAGCCGGATTTCTCCGGTTTTGCTCTTCTCGGAGCACTTATATTCTCGCGCTTAATCAGGCAGTTTTCAATCCAACAATTGTTCTATTTTTACATCACTTCCACATCGTGCGGACGAGACTCGGCCAGACCGACTTGCGTCATGCGAGTGAAGACCGCCTTCTCGTGCAATTCATCCACCGAATGGGCATTGGTATAACTCATACCAGATTGCAATCCGCCGACGAGTTGATTAAGCATCTCGCGCGCCGAGCCGCGATACGGGACCGCGGCTTCGACACCTTCGGACACATATTCTTCGATCTCTTCCTGCGTAATGTCGCCTTCGCCTTCGCGGACTTTGCGCGCCACGTTGGCCTGCAACGAGGCCATACCGCGCGAGACCTTATAACGATGACCTTTGCGCGTCATCAACAGACCCGGGCTTTCGTCCGTACCTGCCAGCAGACTTCCCAGCATGACAGTGGAGGCGCCCGCCGCGATGGCTTTGACCAGATCGCCGGATGTGCGGACGCCGCCGTCGGCAATGACCGGAATATTCTGCGGGCGGGCAACGGCGGTGCACTCCATGACGGCAGTGAGCTGCGGAACGCCCGCGCCTGCCACGAGGCGCGTGATGCAGATCGAGCCAGGGCCAACACCGACCTTGACCGCGTCGACGCCCGCGTCGATGAGATGTTTCGTTCCTTCTGCGGTGGCGACATTGCCGCCGATGATCTGCACCAACGGAAAATTCTTGCGGATGCTTTTGATAATATCGATCTCAAGTTTGGAATCCCCGTGAGCGATGTCCACCACGATGCAGTCTGCGCCCGCCTCGATCAGGTGTTCGACGCGCGTCAACTCACTAGCCTTTACGCCTACCGCCGCCCCGACCGAGAGACGGCCGCGTGAATCCTTCGTCGCTTTGGGAAACTGGGCGATCTTCATAATATCTTTCAAGGTGATGAGGCCGACCAGCTTGCCCTTCGCATCGACCAACGGCAGTTTCTCGATGCGGTGTTCGTGCAAAATCTTTTCCGCCTGCTCAAGCGTGGTATCAGGCGGCGCAGTGACCACCTTACGAGTCATGATCTCTGAAACGAGTCTGCCGCCATTTTTTTCAAATAGCAAATCGCGCGTCGTAACAATCCCAGTCACATGTTCTTTTTCGTCCAGGATCAGAATTCCGCCCGTGTCGGTTTCGTCAACGATTTTTCTGACATCTCCAACGGTATGCGAAAGGGTCAGCGTGATAGGGTTTTCAACAATAAACGACTCGGCTTTCTTCACGCGCGCGATCTGTGCCACCTGCTCATGAATAGACATGAAGCGATGGATGATGCCGATGCCGCCTTCACGCGCCATGGCAATCGCCATCTCGCTCTCGGTCACGGTATCCATGTTGGCCGAGACAATCGGAATTTGCAATGAAAGCTTCGGGGTGAGTTTGGTCTGGGTCGAAAGCTTGCGCCGCGACTCTACATCCGAGTATTGCGGCACGAGCAGAACGTCGTCATAGGTCAAAGCAACGTCAGGTAAAATTTTCATGGCAGATCTCCTCTTCGGGCATCCAGCCCCGCCGATTATATGGCGCGCCGCCCGTTCCCGCAATGCTATAATGAAAACCATGACTGACGACTTGCAAGCCATCTCCCCTCTCGACGGACGCTACACGCGCGAAACCGAATCGCTTCGCAACCATTTATCTGAGTTCGCCTTCATTCGCGATCGCGTGCGCGTGGAGATCGCTTATCTGCTTTCCCTTTCACGCGATGCAAAACTCGTCCGTCCCTTTAACGCCGCCGAGTTGGATTTAATCGGCGCGCTCTCGGATGATTTCTCGATTGGCGATGCGCGCCAGATCAAAAATATAGAACAGACTACCCGCCATGATGTCAAAGCCATCGAGAACTTTTTATCCGCCCGCCTCACTTCGACCTCTTTAGCGGACACCGTTTCGTGGCTTCATTTTGCGCTGACGTCGGAGGACGTCAACAATTTAGCGCAGGCCATTGCCCTGCGAGGCACACGCGATCAAACCATTCTCCCTGCGCTGGACAAAATTCTCGAAGGTCTGGCCACGCTCGGCCGCGAACACAAATCCACGCCCATGATGGCGCGCACTCACGGACAGCCCGCAGTGCCTACAACATTTGGCAAGGAGATGGCTGTTTTTTATTTGCGCTTGAAAAAGCAACGGGATATTTTGTCTGCACATAAATTTGAAGCCAAACTCAATGGCGCAGTTGGCAACTTCAATGCCGCGCAATCTGCTGTGCCGCAAGTGGACTGGCTTGCCTTCAGTGAAAAATTTATCCGTAGTTTTGAGCTGGAGCCAAATCTCGTCACCACGCAAATCCTGCCGTACGATAATTGGGTGGAATATTTCAACACACTTCATCTGATAAATTCCATTTTGCTCGATCTGGCGCAGGATATGTGGCGATACACCAGCGATGGCTATCTAAAATTGCGTGTGGTAAAAAACGAAGTCGGTTCCTCGACCATGCCGCAAAAGGTCAACCCGATTGACTTTGAAAATGCCGAAGGGAATTTCGGCATCGCTAATTCTCTGCTTGATGGATACGCGCGCAAACTTCCTGCCTCGCGGCTGCAGCGTGACCTTTCTGACTCAACTGTCCGCCGTACGTTCGGAACAGCGTTGGGACATTCACTGGTAGCATACGCGAGTCTGACGCGGGGACTGGAAAGAGTCGAAGCAGATGAATCTGCCATGAGGTCCGATTTGGAGGCGCATTGGGAAATCGTAGCCGAAGGCATGCAAACCATCCTGCGTGCGTCTGGAGATGCGCAAGCCTACAATCAGCTAAAATCCCTGACGCGCGGTAAAGACATCACGGAAGAATCATTCAAACAGTGGATTGAAAAACTACAAGTCGCCGAAAATGTAAAAACAAAATTGCGTGCGCTTTCACCGCTGAGTTATGTTGGCCTGGCAGAAAAAATCGCCGAGCGTATGTTGAAAGAAAAAATATAAAATCAATTGTCTTTGCGAGGGCGGTTTTAGCCCGAAGCAATCCCCAACTTTATTGGGAGATTACTTCGTCGCTTCGCTCGCAACGACAACAACTTGAGGAGAAATTATGTCGGTCACAGTGATTCTTGGAACGCAATGGGGCGACGAAGGCAAAGGCAAAGCCATTGATACCTTCGCGGGAGATTTTGATTTCGTGGCACGCTACAACGGCGGCAACAATGCCGGGCACACCATCATCAACGCATTTGGCACGTTCAAAATTCATCTCGTGCCGTCGGGAATTTTTTATTCGCGCGCAAAATGTTTGATCGGCGGCGGCGTGGTGATCGACCCGGCTGTGCTGATCGAAGAAATGAATTCTCTGCGGGCGGCAGGGCTCAAACTTGAAAAGCGCGTTTTGATCTCGCCGCGCTCGCACGTCATCATGCCATATCATAAAATCCTGGATGGCCTGTACGAAGAGGCCAAAGGCGCGGGCGCAACCGGCACCACGCGGCGTGGCATCGGTCCGGCCTTTGCAGACAAAGTCAGCTACAACGGCATTCGCTGGAGCGACTTCGCCGACCAAGAAGTGTTCGCGAGCAAATTGCGAATGCAGATCACGCTCAAAAACAAGATCATCGTTGCACTCGGCGGCACGCCATTAGACTTCGATAAAGTACATGATGAATATCTCGGCTACTATGCAAATGTGGAGCCCTTTATCGTTGAGTTGTTCCCCATCGTGCAAGACGGACTCAAAGCCGGAAAAAAGTTTTTGCTCGAACAAGCCATGGGCTCGATCCTCGACACGGATTGGGGCACGTATCCGTTCGTGACTGCTTCGACAACACTCGCTTCCGCCGCGACGGCTGGGCTGGGGATTCCGCCCCAGGCTATTTCGCGCGTCATCGGCGTGACCAAGGCCTACACCACACGCGTCGGCGCGGGCCCAATGCCGACCGAGGTCAAGGACGATGCTCGCACGGAAAAAGCTCTCAGCGAAGTAGCGGCCACGACCGGACGCATCCGCCGCGGCGGCTGGTTCGACGCGGAGTTGACGCGCTTCGCGGCACAGGTCAACGGGATCAATAAATTATTCCTGACCAAGCTGGATATTTTGAGCGAGTTCGAAGAAATAAAAGTTTGCACCGGTTATGAATTCAACGGCAAGCGCGTCCATTATCACGGTCTCGACGCGTATCAACTCGATCAAGTGAAGCCGATCTATAAATCCGTGTGCGGCTGGCACAGCGATATTCGCGGCATTCGAAAATATTCCGACTTACCTGCGAAGGCGCGCACTTATGTTGAGACGATTGAAAAATTATCCGGTGTGAAAGTCGGCTGGGTTGCGAATGGACCGGAACGCGAAGCGGTCATCAAGAAATAAAAAGTAGGGGCGACTGGCCAGTCGCCCCTACAAAATTATTGATTGGGCGGGAAAGTCACTTCAAGAGTCATGCCCCAGCGAATGCGCGGGTCAACTTTATCAACCTTGATACGAACAGTGTAGAGAATGTCGCCGCCCTGCTTCGTGAACGCCTGGCTAATCGACTCGACTGTGCCATTGATCGTGACGCCCGGCAGCGCATCGGGAACCATCGTGACGGTCTGGCCGACTGCCAGTTTTACGACTTCAAGCTCGGTCACATCGCTGGTCTCGACCATCCACTGATTGAAATCCGCCACGCTCACGGCTGACGTTTCGGGGCCGATCTGATCTCCGACATGCACATTGACATCCGCCACGACACCGTCGAACGGCGCACGCAGTTCGTAATTAGAAAGCGCAGATTGCGCGGAATCCACTTGCGCTTTGGCGAGCACTAATTGGTCGGCGTTGGGATTGTCGTTAGTGAAAAGCTCATATTGATGTTTGGCTTCGGCCTCCGCGCCGATAGCCGCATCCAGCGCGGCCCGAATGGTATCACGTTCGCGTGTAATGGAATCCAATTTGCGGTTGGCTTCATCCAGGTTTTCCTGCGCGCCCACCAATTTATCCGAGGCATTACTTCGATCAAAATTATTCACAGGCTTGTCTTTATATTTGTCAAATTCGGCCTGTGCGATGGTTAAATCTTTCTGGCGCTGGTCAACAACATTTTGTTGTTCTTTCATGCGGTTCTCGATATCTTTTACATCGAGATTATTCCATTTGTTCAGCGCATCACCGCGGACTTTCTGCGCGCTCATATAAACCTGCCAGGCTTTCGCGCGATCGCCGCCTGCGTTGCGGAGCACTAAGTTATAAGCCTGTTGTGCTGCTATCAACGCGGCGCGCGCCTGACCAGCGTTCGCCAAACTAACTAGCAGATCGTTTGCTTTGACCTGATCGCCAATTTTGACGTTGACCATGTTCACTACGCCGCGTGCCTGGAAGGCAAGGCTGGATGCTTGTATGGGCCTAATATGCCCTTCTGCGACAACTGCACCCGGAGGCAGAACCGTTGGCTGGCTGATTGTCGCAACAGCCTGTTGTCCGCAGGCTGTCAGCGCCAGCGCGGAGACCAGCAGGATAAATAAAATCGTTGTTAGTTTCTTCATTGTTCACCTTCCATTTTCTTTTCATGCAAATCGTATGAGCATGAGGTTTATTCGTACGCCAAAACTTCGCGGATCGTCAAGCGCGCCGCGTTACGGGCGGGCAGGATACTTGCAATTGCAGACATGACCAAAACCAAGCCGAACCAAATCAAATAGCCAGAAAGTGTAAAGACAGTGTTAATTGGCGTCTCGAACACAGCCAGGCTCACAATGTAAGAAAGCAAGTACGTAAATGGCACAGACAACAGAATCGCCAGCCCAAACGAGATCGTGCCGATCACCACGCCCTCGGCGATGACGGTCCGCATGATGATGCTGTCGCTTGCGCCAATGGCGCGCATGATGCCAATCTCGCGCGTGCGCTCGAGCACATTCATGCCCATCGTCCCGGCCAAACCCATCGAGCCGACGGATGCCGTCAGCAGGGCCATGATGAGCAGGAAAGTTACCAGCGTATCAAGACTCTGTGAAGCGGTATCCAGCGAAGCCAGTCCGGATTGAGCGAGGCGGACTTTGAATCCATTGGCGCGAAAAAACTTGTCGAGCGTTTCCGCCGCCTTATCCTGCGTAGCACGGTCATGCTGGGTGGTCACAACGCGATACGAAAAAGAACTGTTGGCTAGATCGTTGAACTGACTCACATACTCCAATGGCGCGTAAGCCAGAACGCCTTCCTGCCCCACAAACTTGAAAATTCCAACCACCTGCCATTGTTCTTTCCTGCCATTAACTTTCAGGGGTAAGAAATCACCGGGCTTGAGATTGGGATAATATTTCAAGACCGCCTCGCTGATGGTCATCTTGCGAACATCGTCCGCTTGGATCCAACGCCCTGCTACGACAATTGGGGTAACTAATGTGCTCGCCGCCGGCGGAGCCAAAACGTTCAGATTGTCAGCCACACTGCCATCGGGATATAGCAATTCTGTGGAAAGTCCCTGCCAGCCTTCCACCCTTTCAATGCCAGGCACTTGCAAAGCAAATTGTTGAACTTTATTCAAGCGATAGGGCTGGTCAAAATCAAGCGTTACATCCGCCCGAAAATAATGACCGATGGCGCCAATATAGTCATGCAATGTCACGCGCACATTGAACACTGCAATAAAAATTGCACCGCCCATTGTCAGCGTGAACAGTGTCAGCATGAGACGACTGCGGCGGCGGAAGGTGTTCCGCAGCGAGATCAAAAACGGACGCGGGATATGGATGCCGCGCTGCGACAAAGCGACGGTTGCGCGTGTTTCAAGTTTTTGCCAACGCGACTCACGCTTAGGTCCCCTGTGAACCTGCTTGCCCTCGGCCCGAGCCAAATCTCCGCTGATGGCTCTCAACACCGTGACCCTGGAGCCGCTAATGACCGGGATCAATCCCGCCACGAGTGGAACCAAAATCCCAATCGCAATCTGGATCATCAATGCCATCGGTACAATGCGATAGCCAAGCAAATTAAAGTTTAATTCGCCCGCAATGAAAGCTGCCAGGCCATAAGCTCCCTGTCCACCCAAAGGAACGGCAATCAACAATGCCAACACGCCAAACGAGACGATCATCACCAGATACATTTCCAGGATTTGGCGGTTGCGCCCGCCGACCAATTTCATCACGCCGATGTGACGTAAATGCTGGCCGATCAATGCGCTGAGCGTATTCGCGATCAAGGATGACGACAGGAACACGATCAAGATTCCCAAGGCCATCAGGATTCCCAAAACGGCATTGACAGTTGCCGCCAATGGATGTTCATGAGTCTTTGAGAAGCGTGTCCGCAAAACCGGCGTGCCGCCCTTCTCGACCTTATCCTTTACACTCCCGCCAATATCACGGATATACGCGTTGTCGTCCTGGTCTGTTGCCGAAACTGTTGCATAAATACGATTGTAAAGTTGC
>JAMDBC010000081.1 GCA_023484185.1 Chloroflexota bacterium
TGGCTCATGGATGCAAAATACAATCCGTCCACAGGCGTTTGAATTGCGGGGATATTCTTGGAATGATTCAACAATGGCACGGGCTGGGCATAATTGGTTTTGAACACCCAAACCTTTTTCACCCAATCCAGCTCGAAGGCTGGATTGATTTTTTTAAATGCGGGTATGAAGCGGGCTAATAATTGTTCGTCGCTCATCGAGAAATATTCGTGTCCCAATTCCAGGTAATCGCCTGCGTAAACGATATGGTCGCCGCCAAAATGCTCCGGAGAAACATAATTCGTGTGTTCCACCAGCGCCAACATCGCGAAGCCCGCCTCCTTCGGCAGATTGAACCAGTAATAACCCTGCTCCGAAAGCCGATGTTTGAGCGACATGGTCATTACCACCGCTCCCATGGATTTGAGTTCAAGCAAACCCTTGAGATACTCTTTGGGCAGATCGGGACATAACTTTGTCATCAAATTCGGGGACGTGGTGACCAGCACTTTGTCGAAAGACTCTTTCGCGCCCGCCTCAATTACGAGACCTTTATCCGGCTCCCGTTTGATTGACCTGACATTCACCCCCAGCCGAATCTCGGCTCCCGATTCTCGAAGTTTCTCTGCAAACATATTTGCGAAATTCTGAAAGCCGCCTTCGAACGTGCCCAATCGCGTCGTACGGGCCTTGATGCGCGCCCACATCCAGGCCATGTTGACATCACGGTAATATGGCCCGAACTTCCCAATCAATAATGGCTTCCACATTTTCTCGTAAACGTTTTCGCCCGCCCATTTCAACATCCACGAATCAGCCGTCACTTTTTCAAGCGCCTGCCAGTTGTCGGTTAAACGAAGAAAGAGTCCGACGAATCCGAAGCGGATTTTGTCGAGACCAAATCCAAGTCCCGGAAAAAGAAGCGCTTTGATGATCGAGTCGAACGGATAGAATTTGCCCTTGTCGTACATCACCGTCAATGGCCGTGGAAAAATAACCTTGTTGTCCCAGCCCAATTCGTGGATCAAGCCCAGCATGGATTTGTCCGATTGGAACCAGTGATGATAGAACTTCTCGACCGACCAATCCCAATGCGGCTCTTTGAAACCCGAAGCCAGCCCGCCGACATATTCCGCCGATTCAAAAATGGTGACATCGTGCCCGGCTTTACGTAGATCGTACGCGGCGGCCATCCCGCCAAACCCCGCGCCGATGATTGCGATTTTCATGTCAACTCCACAAGCATCTTGCTTTTATATCGAATATATTTTTCATCACGTGACGAATGGAATACCTGCGATAATAAGAAAAAATACCGCTACTATTGCGTTGGCCACGATTGCGGAAATTATGATACGTTCAGTTTTTCCAGAGTATGCTTCTTCCTTATGTATGAAATCAAGAATATAACCGGCAGCAAAAGCCAGTACAATATAAAAGCTAAAAAAAAGATCAATATCTTGTTGAGGTCCCCACTTTGGGAGCATGAATATAAAATAGATTATCTGCCAAGCTAGAATTGTAGAAATCAATCCCGTTGCCGGAAAAGAAAACAGCTTTTTCCAGGCCTTTATCTTTAAAAGGTGAAAAATGCAGTATCCCAAAATGATGGTGATGGTGATATTCCCTGACCAGAAGAACATATAGATCAAATCCTGCCAGTGCGCCAAAGACAAGACGTATTGCAATTTAAAAAAGACAGACTCTTTTCCGGCAGATTGACCAATGTATCTGACGAACATGGTGTTGGTGTCTCCTGTGTTTAGGGTGAAGAATAAACTCCGGAAATAATCAACAATTCCGCCCCACCACAGAATGACGATCGACGCTAGATACACGACCAAGGTGATTAGGGCGAAACGAATTTTATTCTGGGGGAAAAAGACCCAAAAGTAGGCCAGCGTGATCATACTGATAACTGAGAATGGGAAATAAAATATCGGCATTATTCCCAGAAGAAAACCGATCCAGTAAATGTTTGGTGTTGTCGGATCATATTCTATAGTGGTTGATAAAAAAATCAAAAAAAGTCCTGCGATAAAAGGATAATATTCGTCATAGCCAGTGGAGAACATCAAATAAATAGGCGTCGCAATTGACAAGATAATGCTCATACGTTTGGGCCAGTGATTCAATGCGTAGATTGAAGTACCAGCCATGACAATCCCTCCTTCAATTCTTACAAATGCTCCGAGAACATCAATGTTTTGGGTGTAGATTCCCGCAACCAGGATTTTCGCCCATAATTGAGTGATGTAAACCATAATGGCTGAACCGCCCAGCCAGCGTGGAAAGATAATTTGTTCGTTCAGCATTTTCGCAAATTGTCCGTGGTCGCCATATCCCAAGAAATGGATTAGGCCAAGCTCTTGGAGAATTAGACTCGCAAAAAGTAAAACGCAGATTGCCGACCAGAGAATTGGAATATTCTGTCTTGGTATTGCAAAATAAATTAATAAAAAGGCATATCCCAGAGCAATGGCTATAAAGAATGGAATATATGGGAAGATAGCCTGTCCCCAAAATAATTTACTGATTAGAAAAAGAACAATCCAGATCGTGCTGTAGATTGCCAAGTCTCTCAAGCCAGGCTGCTTGGATGAAGTGCTGTTTGCCATAACTAAGCTTCACTCTACGCTTTCTCTTAGTGAATCACTCCACTTGATTCCCTCATGTGCCAGGAAGTATGCGCCCAGCAGCGTGATGGGAAGCCAAAGTGCAACATGCAAAGTAAGTGTGTACCCTGCTGCGGTGGCCTGGTTTACGCCGTAAGCCGTCAGGACGGCAATGCCCGGCGCGTCAAATGTGCCGATATACCCCGGCGCGGACGGGATCGTCGTGGCCAGGTTGACGATACCGTTCATCAACATTAGCGCAAAGAATGAAACCTTGAAATTAAAGGCTTGCATCACGAACCAATATTTGCCGGTTTCCAATAGCCAGATGATGACCGATGTAAAAAAGACCATCAACACATTGATGGGCGAACGCAAAGAAGCGAGACCTTCCAAAAACTTGCGCATGATCCCGGATATATTTTCGCGCAGTCGTTCAGGCAGGAGACGAACGATCAACCATTCTCCAATTTTTGCGGTCGAAAGTGGAAACATGGCTGCCAGCAAAAAGATTCCCAGCGCGCCGAGAAAGACTCCTGTGCCGATCATTGCCACCTGCTGAATGTTGCCGACAAAGCCCGAAGCGCCGGTCAGTTTGGCGAGTTCCGGCAAATTGATGAACACAAAAGACAGCATCACCACGCCATCGAAGATGCGCTCGACGATGATGGTTGCCAGCGAAGCGGAAACGGACACGCCCTCTCTGCGCTTCAAGATCACGGCCCGCAAGACTTCGCCCGCACGCGCCGGATAGATATTGTTTCCCATATAGCCGATGGTCGTAATGGGGAACATCGTGCTGGTGGGAATTTCCTTGATGGGTTTGAGCAGGTAATGCCATCTCCATGCCCGCACCCACACAGCCATGAAGTACACACCGATGCCGGGGATCAGCCACCAGTAATTTGCCGATCTAACTGCGCTCCAAAATTCGTCGAGGCGCAGACCGCGCAGAGCAAGCCAGATGAAGACTACGCTAATGAGAACGCCGAGCCAGAATTGCCATTTTTTCAAAGTGGTTTGTTTGTTGACCAAGGTGGTTTGTTTTCCAACCAAGGTGGTTTGTTTGTTGACCATGGACGGGATTTTATCATGGCATCACGATATAATCTCAGTGTGGAAATCAACCAGCTCGCCCCCGAGTTTGAGTTGCCCGGCCTCGATGGGAAAAAACACCGCCTGAACGATTATCGCGGCAGGATCGTCATCGTCAACTTTTGGTCGTGCGAGTGTCCGCACTCGGAGCGCACCGACCGCGCCATCCTGGCGCTGTTTGCGCAATGGCGAGATAAGGTGGTCATGTTATCCATTGCCGCGAATCGAAGCGAGTCAATCCAAAGTGTGGCGCAGGCCGCTAAAACGCGCCGCCTGCCCATCGTCCTAATCGATGCGCAGCAGGTCGTCGCAGATTTGTTCGAGGCGCAAACCACGCCGCATGTTTTCGTGATCGACCGCGGCGGAATCCTGCGGTATCGCGGATCCGTTGATGACGTGACGTTTCGCCAGCGCACACCCAGCCGCTTCTTTCTGGACGAGGCAGTGGAAGCCCTGCTGGAGGAGCGTTCTCCCTCTCTGACGGAGACTCCCGCCTTTGGCTGCGCCATTGTCCGTGAAATTTGATAGAATAAAACCATGATCTCTATTCCTGCACGCATTGCCTATCTGCGTCGAATCCACCTCTTCCGCGGCTTAAAGGATGAGAGTCTAACCTTTATTGCTGAACTATTGAAAGAGGAGGTTTTGAATGACGGACAGGAAATATTTGCAGAGGGGGCGCCGGCGGAGCGTTTCTACATTATTTGCCAGGGCAAGGTGAGCCTGACGCAGATGCGCGGCAAGCAAAAAGTGCAGCTGCCTTCACTGGTGGGTGGGGATTATTTTGGGGAAGAGGCCCTCTTCGTCAACCATAAACGTACAGAGACCATCAAGGCGGCTGAAAAAACAGCCTTGTTCTCCATCTCCCACAAGGAATTCTACGACCTCATCAGGCGCTTTCCGCAACTAAAAACCGCCTTTGAAGTTTCGATTGAGAGCCGCAGGCTGGCAAGAGAGCTTCGCTTTAATTGGCTGAGGAATGATGAGGTCGTATATTTCGTGGCCCGAAAACATTATACCTTGTTGATCGATGCCCTAGCGCTGCCTGTGTTTTTGTGTCTGACTGCCATGGGTATTGTCGGGTGGAGTATTTTGGTTCGTTCGTGGATGGCGGGAGTCGGAGGCGCGCTTCTTTTTATTGGCATGGTCGGCTGGACGATTTGGCGCGGAATTGATTGGGGTAACGATTATTATATTGTAACGAACCAGCGTGTGGTCTGGCTCGAGAAAGTGGTTGGGATTTATGATAGCCGACAGGAAGCGCCGCTGAGTACGATACTTTCCGTGGGTGTCGAAACGGATTTTACGGGACGCATGCTCGATTATGGAGATGTGGTGGTGCGTACATTTGTAGGCAAGATTCCCTTCAAACATGTGGCTCACCCTTATCAGGCCTCCCACATGGTCGAGGAGCAATGGAGCCGCAGTAAACACGTCGCTTCGGCGGCGGAGAAGGAGGCAATGCGGAATGCGATTCGGAGAAAATTGGGGCTCACGGTTCAAGTGGGTGAGCAAACTGAAAAACAGACCGAGAAAGCGCCCGTCCCGGTGCTGTACAAACCCGGCTGGGGGGCAATTATCATGGCAAAGCTTTTCCAAAATTCAAAAATTTTCAAAGTTCGCTTCGAGAGCGGGGATACGATCACCTATCGCAAGCATATCTTTGTGCTGATCAGGAACATTTTTCTGCCTGCACTTGTTTGCCTGCTTTTCGTTATTGGCATGGGCATACGGGCTTTTGTCTGGTTTAGAGGTGGAAGGGTGGGCGTGGATGTCCTTTTCGTTACCTTGTTTTTGGTCTTTGCCTATCCTCTGTGGAGGTTGATTTATCAGTATCTTGATTGGAGCAATGATATTTTTCAGGTAACCGACGATCAAATCATTGACATCGATAAAAAGCCATTCGGCACGGAGGAACGCAAGGCTGCGCCGTTGGAACATATCCTGGCCACCGCGTCAGAGAGATTGGGGATCCTGGGCCACATCTTCAATTACGGGACGGTCTATATTACGGTCGGCGGCTCGCAACTATCGTTTGAAGATGTGTATGATCCCACCACGGTTCAACTGGATATTGATAATCGGCGGATTGCTCGTAGGGCCAAACAGGAAGAGGGCCGGATCACCGACGAACGCGAGCACATGGCCGAGTGGCTCGCGGCGTATCACGAAAATGCCGGGGAGTTCCAAGATGAATTGAACCGTCCAAAGCCTGACACGGAAAGCGGGTAAAATCAGGCGAAAAACTTTTGAGGTCATTCATGGGATTAAGAACAATCGTAACTTTACCCGGCCCGGTCTTGCGCCGCAAAGCGCATCCGATCTCCAAAATTGACGACAATTTACAGATATTAATAGACGACATGATCGAAACAATGCGCGCTGCGCCCGGTGTGGGTCTGGCTGCGCCGCAGATAGGTATCTCGGATCGTTTGATCGTCGTCGAATATGCGGAAGAGGAAGAAGTGGAAGAAGGCCAGGAACCGAAGGAAGTCAAGCCGAAGTTGTACGTCATGATCAATCCTGAGATCGTGAAGTTCTCAGAGGAAAAAGTGCTTGGCGTAGAAGGTTGTCTTTCCATCCCCGGTCTGGTCGGCGAAGTGGAGCGCTTCACAACCATCCATCTCAAAGGACTCAATCGCCGCGGACAGCCGATGAAGCTCAAGGCTGAAGGCTGGCTGGCGCGCATCTTTCAACACGAAGTGGATCATTTGAACGGTGTTGTTTTTCCGGACATCGCCACTAGGGTTTGGAAGCCGTCAGTGGATGAAGAAGAAGACATGGTCTAATGCCGAATATTTGCCGCATCACTCAAAATGATCTGCCCCGCGTCCGCAAGTTCTGGAAGGAATATTGGGGCGATGAATTCATCGTTGCTCGTGGCATTGTTCATCACCCTGAACTGCTGGACGGGTTCTTAGCCTGGGACAACACGGATATCATTGGGTTGATCACTGTTGCACATTCGGGCGATGGTTGCGAAATTATTTCGCTTGATAGTTTGCGGGAAGACAAAGGTATCGGCACTGCCTTGATAAACGAGGTTATCAAAGCGGCGCGGGAAAAGGGTTGTAAGCGTCTTTTTCTCATCACAACAAACGATAACCTGCGTGCGCTTGGCTTTTACCAAAAGCGCGGCTTTGAGATCTCAGCCATTTATCGAGGCGCGGTAAATGAATCTCGAAAAATAAAACCCGGCATCCCATTGATTGGGATGAATGACATCCCTCTCCATGACGAGATTGAATTGGAATTATTGTTGAACACGTAAGCGAACAGCACAACGATTTTCCTCAACAATTACGCATGCATCTCAAACATCTCTCCCTCACCAATTTTCGTAACTTTGCCCGCCTGGATATGAACGTGCCCCGGCGGGTCGTTTTGCTGATGGGAGACAACGCGCAAGGCAAAACCAGCGTGCTCGAGGCCATTTATTTTTTGGCATCTTTCACATCTTTTCAGACCCACAATGACCGTCAACTGGTTAACTTTCACGAAGCAAGAAATTCACTGGCGGTGGCGCGCATCGTCGCGGATTATGAACGCAGCGCAAGAAAACACCGCATTGAAGCCCGCCTCATTCTTGAGCCGACCGGCATCAATGGTCAGCGCCTTCGCAAGGAAATTTTGCTGGACGGCGTGAAGAAGCAGATGAACGAAGTCATCGGCCATTTCAATGCGGTCATCTTCGTGCCGCAAATGTCGCAGATCGTTGAGGGCGGGCCGGATGAACGCCGGCGTTATCTCAATCTGGCGCTGGCGCAAGCCGTCCCGGCCTACGCGGGCATGTTGAGTGAATATTCGCAGGCGCTCAGTCAGCGCAACGCGTTGCTCAAAGCGTTGAACGAACGCGGGGGAAACGGCGACCAGCTCGAAGTCTGGGATGAGACGCTGGCGCGTCTCGGCGCGCCAATCATCCAATGGCGCATCGAAGCCGTTCAGCAGATCGAACGACTCGCCGCGCGCGTCCACAATGAATTGACTCACGGCCATGAAATTCTGCGATTGAACTATCAGCCTGCGTATGACCCGCTTCAAAATCCGGACGGGCAAATCGGCCTGCGCTTGACAACGGAAGTCGATCGCTCTGCTCTCAAAACGGACGAGATCCGCACGGGCTTTTTGTCTCGTCTGACGGCGCTCCGCTCCGAAGAGATCGCACGCGGCGTGACCACCATCGGCCCGCACCGCGACGAACTGCATTTCCTCGCCAATGGCATTGACCTCGGCGATTACGGTTCACGCGGACAATTGCGCACGGCTTTGCTGTCTTTGAAGATGGCCGAAGTGAGTTGGATGAAGGAACGCACTGGCGAGTGGCCGGTGATCCTACTTGATGAAGTGATGGCCGAACTTGATTTGCAACGCCGCGCAGATTTGCTAAAATATGTCGGCGAGAGCGAACAGGTTTTATTCACTGCCACCGATGCAAAGATGTTTGCGCCGGAGTTTGTTGAGAAATCAGAAGTATGGAAAGTGCAAGACGGAAAGATTCAAAAAAGTTAACCGCAAAGAGCGCCAAGAAAAAACAAAAACTTCGCGCACTTTGCGTGCTTCGCGGTTCAAAATGTTTTTGTGGATTAAGGAATCGAAAATGACAGTCAAACATGCAAGTGATGTCGAAGCAAAAGATGTTGCCGCCGGAAAAAATACGACCATTCAGGTTCTGATCTCTTCCAGAGGAGGCCCGAACTTTGCCCTGCGGAAATTCTCCATGCAAAAGGGCGGAGGCATGCCGCGCCACACGAACACCGTCGAGCAACTCGCATCATCCACAATCGGACAGGCCGCCATCACCATCGGCGATGAGACCCATTACGTCAAAACCGGAGATGTGGTTTTTATCCCCGAAGGCGTGGTGCATTCGTATCAAAATTCGGGCGAAGAGCCGTTTGAGTTCCTGTGCATCATCCCCAACAAGGAAGATAAGATCACGATTGTGGATGATGCGAGTTGCTAAGGCCCGGATTTCATGTAAATAATGATGGCATCCTGCCCTTTTCATGTCACTCGCCTGATCGACATTTACCGCCAAAACGCTTTTCAACTTTAAACCAGCCTTTTTCCGCGCTTCCCTACAGTTCACTTTTCGGCTGCTAACAGTTCACTTTTCAACTCCCGGATTCAACTAGCAAGTGCAACCGATGAGTTAAAGAACACCTCAAATGGTGTCCGGAAACGAAGAGATTTTCTGGGTCTTAAATTTAGTTTATGCATGACCTGCTCGATCTCGACTTGGGAGA
>JAMDBC010000091.1 GCA_023484185.1 Chloroflexota bacterium
TTCTTATTTTTTAGTTTTGTTGTATGATTCTTGGTTATATAATTGTTCCCATGCTTTTATGCTTTTTTATTTGTAGATTATCGCATTGCCACCTCGGCAGATACTCCCAGGGACCTGCAAGCCTACATCGTCGAAGTCCCACAGGATGACGGACCATGGGGAGCGCGAGGGATTGGCGAACATTCGATGGTGCCCACCATCCCAGCGATTGCGAATGCCATCTACGACGCGGTGGGTGTCCGTCTTGCGGGGCCTCCTTTCACTGCAGAAAAAGTGTACCTGGCCATGCTGGATGCCGGGATTGTGAAGTGATGGTAATGACGGTTAGAACTCTTATCGGTCCCGGCAAATATCACGATTCAGTCAGTTTGAGTTCTACAAAAAATGTAGAGTGCTGCAATCGAATTTCTCAAATCAAACCTACGAAAGGAGAAAAACCATGAAATTCATTGATCTAACAATCCCACTCGGTGTTGCCACGCCCCCATGGCCTACTTACGAGCCGTTGCAGTTGAAGTATTTCAAACGCCTCGCGCCCAACGGGGCCAATGGGCAGGTGCTGACCCACTCCAACCATCTCGGTACCCATCTGGATGGCGAGATTCACTTCCACACTCCGGGCAAGGATATCGCCTCGCTGGAGATGGATTACCTCGTGCATGACGCCGCCGTTGTTGACCTGAGCGATGCCTGCGGCGATTACGATGTGTATACCAGCAAGATGGTCGAAGAACGCGTCGAAGTCCGGGAGGGTGATATTCTTATCATCCACACCGGCTACCACCATTTCGGCTGGGATATGCCCACCGCCGACGAGATCCGCTACATGGTCAAGCACCCCGGTCCCGACCGCGAATTTGCCGAGTGGGCCAAAGCCAAAAAGTTGCGCTGGATCGGTGTGGACTGCGGCAGCGCCGACCATCCGATGAACACCATCATCCGTGATTGGATGCCGCGTCAGGCCCGCCAGGCGGACAAGGTTTTCAAGAAGAAATACGGTATGCCGCTGGCAGATTTCTTCGATGACAGCAAGTATCAGCTTATGCACCTGGAGATGTTCCCCTTTAGCATCATCCATGCTGAGTGTCTGGGCGGCGAGATCGATCTATTGCTCAACCGCCGGGTGACTATTGGTATGTTCCCCTGGCGCTTTGTGGACGGGGAATCCTGCATCTCGCGCTGCGTGGCGATGGTGGACGACGCTGAGTATGCGTCGTTGATGAAAAAGAAAGCTGCCATGCAGAAAACGAAATTTGGCGACGCCTTCGACCCGGCGCACGTGAAGAGCCTCAATAAACTGAGTTTGAAGAATATGGAATAAAGCGAAAAATACATGCCGCCTAAAATCCTTGCATGGAGATTAGGCGGCATCCGCCCAGTTGGCGCTTTACGGGAATTTTTTCCAAAAAATGAGAACTCAAAATAATTTGAAATGTTATCAAGGGGTGTGGCCAATTTAGGACTTTTCAGAGGAGTAATTCAATGAAAACTAAGAATGTAGTTCAATACCATATCCAGCTCAAAGATGGGGATGTTGGCCGCTATGTTCTGCTTCCCGGAGATCCGGGGCGTTGTGAAAAGATCGCATCTTTTTTTGACGATCCTCGCCCGGTCGCACACAATCGAGAATATACCTCTTATACTGGCAACCTGAACGGAGAGAAAGTCTCCGTGGTTTCCACAGGTATTGGCTGTCCATCTACCGCCATCGCCGTGGAAGAACTGATAAAAATCGGCGCGGACACGTTTATTCGAGTGGGGACGTCAGGAGGAATTCAGCCGGGAATCAAAACAGGCGACCTAGCTATTGTAACGGGAGCGATCCGCGATGAGGGCGCCACCCGCCAATATTTGCCAATAGAATTCCCAGCGGTCGCCAACATAGATGTGACGCTGGCACTGCGTGAAGCGGCGCAAAAACTGGGCTTACCTTTCCATGTAGGGGTCATCCAATCTAAAGACTCATTTTACGGGGAGGTTGAAGCAGAAAGGATGCCGGTAGCAGATCAATTGCGGAGCCGCTGGAAAGCCTGGGTGGCAGGAGGCGCGATATGCTCTGAGATGGAATCTGCGGTCATATTCATCATCTCGAGCATTCATAGAGTGCGCGCTGGGGGCGTTATGTTGATGGTCGCTACCGGAGAAGGCTTGCCGGATACTGAAGAAGAGAAGGATTTGTTCAATGGTGATCGCGCCATCACAACAGCTGTCGAAGCTCTTAGAATCTTGATCGAGAGGGATAAAAAGACGGGTTAATTGAGACCCGGACATAAATCAAACTGCGCGAGATCGAGGTTGAACAAAAACCAAATTTGGCGACGCGTATAATCCCGCGCATGTGAAGAGTCTCAATGAACTCAGTCTGAAGAATATGGAATCGAAAGAGGATATTCGGAAGGCGCAGCGTTGGTTTGCACCTTCCATTTTTCCCCTTGACCGGTACACAAAATTGTATACAATAGAGAGGTGAAAAAAAATTCCGCCCTCAGCGCTGAAGTTTTCACCGTTCTCAAGGAACGCATTATCTACTGGGACTATTCCCCCGATCACCGTTTTACAGAAGAAGAATTATGCGAGGAATTTGGAGTCAGCCGTAGTCCGGTGCGCGAGGCATTGAACATGCTGGTGGAAAACGGTTTGGTGATCAAGGAACCGTATCGCAGTTACCGCGTCCGCCAGCCGGATTTGGAGGAAATCCACAACTTATATGATGTTCGTTTGGCGCTGGAATTGTTCACGGTGGAATGGCTGGCAACGCAAGGAATGTCGGATACGGAATGGGGGGCATTGCACGAGACTTGGCAAAGCATTTTGAACCAACTCCCCAAAAACGCCGCTGACTTCGCCGAAAAAGACGAATCTTTTCATGAGAAACTGGCTGATTGCACCGGCAACCAGGTGTTGGCACAATACCTGCGTCATATTGATGAGCGATTGCATTTTGTGCGTTTGACGGATATCACCACTCAAGCGCGGATTCAGGCGACCTGTGAACAACACCTGAAAATCCTAGAGTGTATCAAGAACAAGAATGTTCAATGTGCGCGCGAAGCCATGCGTCAAAACATCGAGAGTGGTCGCCAAAATGTGGAAGGACCGATTAAGGAAGCTCTGGTGCGGTCCTTCCAAATCGTCAGCGGGCGGAAGTAAGATGATTCACCTTGCAAGCCTTTGTATGAGATATTTGGGAGAGGAAGCAAATGTCAACTCGCAATGTTCATGCCGACTTTGATATTTTGATCAAGAATGCCCAGCTCGTCCGAGGCGCCGACAACAAGACTTGCATCGCAATTGCCGATGGCAAGATCGCCGCGCTCGGCGAAAGCATGGAGGGAAAAGCAAAAGTTGAGATTGATGCGAAGGGGATGTTAGTCAGCGAGTCATTTGTCAACCCTCACCTGCATCTTTGCAAAGTCTACACTCTACAAATGATGGACGAGGCGGCGCTTAAGGATTATCACGGTGCAGATATGGGCAAGGCCATGACCGCGATTGAGTTGGCAGCGCGGGTCAAAGAGAAATACGATGCATCCTGGATTGTACCCAATGTGCGGAAAGCGCTCGCGCAAGCCGCTATCTATGGGTGTACTCATGTCCGCGCTTTTGCCGATGTGGATTCAAAGGCGCGGCTCGAGGGAGTCAAAGCATTGATCCAAGCGCGAGAGGAATTCAAGGGCGTTGTGGAAGTTCAAGTCGTGGCGTTTGCCCAGGATGGTATTGTGCGCGAACCGGGCGCGGCAGACCTCATGCGCGAGGCGATGAAATTGGGCGCGGATGTATCCGGCGGCATTCCATGGATCGAATACACGGATGCCGATATTTTGGAACATGTGCGCGTGATCTTCGATCTGGCCGTTGATTTCGATAAAGATGTCTCGATGCTTGTGGATGACGCGGGCGATGCAGGGTTGCGTTCTTTGGAAGCAATGGCTTTGGAGACCATCAAGCGCAACTGGCATGGCCGTTCGCTTGCCCATCATGCGCGCGCCATGGCTCTTTATCCAACGCCTTATTTCCAAAAAGTATCGGCGCTACTCAAGAAGGCGCAAATGGGCGTGGTCTCCGATCCACATACCGGCCCGCTTCACGCCAGAGTGCGTGAGTTGCTTGCCAATGGCAATCTCGTCTGTTTGGGACAGGATGATATTTCCGACGCGTATTATCCCTTTGGGCGCAACAACATGTTGGAAGTAGCGTTCCTGGCATCCCACCTGTTGTGGTTTACCTCGAACGAGGAAATTTGTACACTCTATGATATGGTCACGGTGAACGCCGCCCGCTGTATCGGCTTGAAAGATTTCGAGATCAAAGTGGGCGCGCCCGCCAATCTAGTCGTACTCGACCAGCCCAGCGTGATAGAGGCTTTGCGTTTTCATGAAGCGCCCGCGTATACGATCAGTCACGGAAAATTGGTGGGCGCGGAGTTTTACCGGCCGATTGCTTTTGGGTAAGTCCTCTCTTTTCTGCAAGGAAAATCCTTCGACATGGCAAAAGACAAGGCTTCCATCCCTATCACAATTGATTTTACCGTCAATGGCCAGGCCATCCACACGACCGTGCCGGACAATATGTTATTGGTGCGTTTCCTGCGCGATGAATTGCGATTGACGGGAACCAAGAACGGCTGCACCAGCGGTCATTGCGGTGCCTGCACCATCATCTTGAATGGCAAGAATACGCGTTCTTGTTTAGTAAAAATGAGCAAGGTCGCCGGAGCAGACATCCTGACTATCGAAGGGCTGGCGCAAAACGGCCAATTACACCCCATCCAGCATGCCTTCATTCAGACCGGCGCTATGCAATGCGGCTTCTGCACGGCGGGCATGATCTTATCCACCAAAGCCCTGCTTGATCAAAATCCCGAACCAAATCTGGATGAAGTAAAAACCTATCTTGCAAGAAACAACAATATATGCCGATGCACCGGTTACATGGATATCTTTCGCGCCGTGCAACTTGCCAGCCGTTGGATGACCGGCAAAGAACCGTGGCCGGAACCGGTTAGCGCGGAAACCATCGGCCTGCCCCGCCGATATGAGAACGCGCAGCGCATTGTCACGGGCCGATTGTTTTACGGCGATGATCTATACCCGGAAGGTGTCCTGCATGGAAAGATTCTTTGGGCTGCACACCCGCATGCCAACATTCTGTCCATTGACACTTCGGAAGCAGAGCAGGTGCCCGGCGTCGCGGCTGTGCTAACTGCCCGCGATGTGCTGGGGAAGAATCAATGCGGAATCGTCTTTCGCGATATGCCGGCTTTTGCCGATAAGAAAGTGATCTTCATCGGCGATCCGGTCGCGTCCGTATTTGCCGAAACGCCCGAGATCGCTGAAGCCGCGTTAGGCAAGATCCGAGTCGAATACGAGGTTCTGCCCGGCGTCTTTTCGCCACAGGAAGCCGCGCAACCGGACGCTCCTCAAATCAAAGAAAAGGGAAACTTATGCCATAAATCAGCCATCGTGCGCGGGAACGTGGAGGAGGCTTTTGCAAAGTGTGATGTGGTGATCGAAGACGATTACTCCACGCCATTTGTCGAACACGGTTTCATGGAGCCTGAATCGGGCGTCGCCTTTATCAACGAGGAAGGCATTCTCGTGGTGCAACTTCCAACGCAATCGGTATTCGATGATCGTGCCCAACTTGTAGACATTCTCAATTTACCGGAAGAAAAGATTCGCGTGATCCAACTCCCCACTGGCGGCGCGTTTGGAGGAAAAGAAGATCCCATTCTGTTACAACATCTGGCCTTGGGCGCGTGGAAAACGAAACGCCCGGTGAAGATGGTCTTGACGCGCGAAGAAAGTCTGCGCGTGCATGTCAAACGCCATCCATCCTGGATTCATTACAAGACCGGCTGCACAAAGGACGGCAAGGTGCAAGCCTTACAAGCGCGCGTCACCCTCGATACCGGTGCCTACATTTCTCTAGGCATAGATGTTTTGGAAAACACCGTAGTATTCGGAGCGGGTCCTTATTACATTCCCAATTTGGATATTTACGGAGAATCTTGGTACACCAACAACGTCCCGGCAGGAGCCATGCGCGGCTTTGGCGTCAACCAGGTGGCTATCGCTCTCGAACAACAGATGGATGCAATGGCGCGTGCCATTGGAATGGATACTTTCCAATTCCGCCTCATCAACGCCCTCGATGTTGGACTGCCATCGGCATCCGATCACGTCATGGAAAAAGGTGTGGTCTCGATCAAGGAGACCATCGAGGCCTGTGAAAAGGCTTTCCGCAAATTGATAATTCCAGCGGCGGCTCCGGGAAAGAAGATCGGTTGGGGTGTTGCATCGGCGGTCAAGAATATTGGCTTTGGCCATGGAATCCATGAAAGCGCTGGGGCGATCGTCGAGATGGACTGCAACGGAAAAGTGAAAGTGCGCCACAGTCACCATGAATACGGTCAAGGCGCTCAAGTAGGCCTGATCAAATTGGTGGTGAATGAATTAGGTACAGCTCCAGAAGACATCGTGATGATCGGGCCGGATACGGCTTTGACTCCGCCGACCGGACCTACAACTGCCTCGCGCCAAACTTTTCTAACAGGCAATGCGCTGGTGATGGCCGCGCGCGCCTTGAAGGATGAGATCACCAACCGCGCTGGGGATGAAATGGGCGAACCTCCCGGCGAATTGGAAATCCGCGGCGATTGTGTCGTGCATCTACCAACCGGCAAAAAGATGCAGTTATCGCAAATCGGGCCGCACTTCATGGCGGAGCGAACTTACGCCCCGCCAACTTCTGTGCAGATGCACGAAGTCGGTATTCGCAGCAAAATGGGAAAACCAGATTTTGAAACCATGCCCACGCACGTTTGTTATGCTTACAACACACAAGCCGCAATCGTGGAAGTGGATGAGCAGACTGGCGAGGTCAAGGTTTTAACAATCGTTGCGGTGGTGGATGTGGGCAAGTTATTGAATTACGATGCGGTGGTGGGGCAGATCAATGGCGGCGTGATGATGGGATTGGGAATGGCTCTTTCGGAGCAATTCCTGGTCGAGAAAGGTATCAACCTGACCGACTCGTTGCACAAGGTCCGTTTGCCCGGGCCTGATAAAACGCCGGAGATCATCCCGGTGATCGTGGAAGTTCCTCATCCGTATGGCCCGGAAGGCGTGAAAGGATTTGCAGAAGCGCCTTCGCTTGCAACTGCGCCTGCCATATTGAACGCGATCTATGATGCGATCGGAGTGCGCATCAAAACCACTCCAGCCGATAAGCGTTGCGTTTTGGCGTCGTTAAAAGAGAGATCAGGAGGTGGCCGCAAACGATAATAGATTTCTCAGAGCAACAGATCCTTTCCATGGGTGCGAGGTATGTTTCGGCCCAAGCACGTAGTAATTGCCAAACTCTGAAATACGAATGGAGATCAGGAAATGAAAAAGAATATTTTCTCCCTGCTGCTGATCGTTATGCTGGTTTCGCTAATTGTAAGTTGCGCCCCAGCCCCTCAACCCACTGCGACGGCTCCCGCAGGCCCCACAAAACTCAAGGTCTTTGGCGCCTTCGCCACTCCCATCGAAGAGCCGTGGGATGGCGTAATTCACAGCGCCTTGCTGAAGTTGAAAGACGAAGGCAAGATTGATTACGAGTACACCGAAAACATCGGTTATTCAGGGGATATGGAACGCATCCTTCAGGAAACCGCCGACCAGAAGAAACCCGATATCATCATCGGCGATGCGTTCGGGAACGAAGAGGCAGTACGCCGCGTAGCGGCCCAATATCCCAAGATCGCTTTCGCTTTCGGCTCCGGCCTCGGACCGTCGGAACCCAACCTCTCTGTCTTCGATAACTGGATTCATGAACCGGCTTATCTGTGCGGAATGTTGGCAGGCGGCTTGACCAAAACAAACACAGTCGGCATCGTGGGCGCAATGCCTGTGCCGGAAGTGAACCGCTTGGTCAACGCCTTCATTGCCGGGGCGCGGGAGGTCAATCCCAAAGTGGTTGTCAAAGTCAGTTTCATCAACTCCTGGTTTGACCTCGATGCCGAAGCGGAAGCCGCCCAAGCCCTGATTGACGGCGGCGCAGATGTTCTATATGCTGAACGCTTCGGCGTGATCGAAGCCGCGAAGGAAAAGAATCTCTGGGCGTTTGGCAACATGAGCGACCAGAATTCGCTCGCCCCGGCCCTGGTAGTGTCCAGCCCGGTCTGGAACATGACCCCCACTGTCGAATATTTGGTCAAGGCTGTCGAAAGCGGCGCCTACACTGCCCAGGATTTGAAAGACTTTTCCATGATGGCTAAAGGCGGCGCATCGCTGGCGCCTTTCCACAACACCGAGTCGAAGATACCGGCTGACTTGCTTCAGAAAGTCAAAGACAAGGAAGATGCAATTCGCAAAGGTCTCTTCCGCGTTGACATTGACGAGCGCCAACCGGAAGCTGTGAACGCACCAGCACAATAAACACATTTGATTTGTGCAGGAGTCTGTAGAGAATGCCAGACTCCTGCACAAACCTGCCCAAGAGAATGCCTATGCTGACAGTGCAGATGAAGGGAATAACCAAGCGGTTCGGGCCACTGGTAGCCAATGATCAGGTTGATTTTGACCTCGAACAAGGCGAGGTGCATGCCCTGTTGGGCGAGAAT
>JAMDBC010000110.1 GCA_023484185.1 Chloroflexota bacterium
GGATTTTGTAAGAGACATGTTGGCGGAAGAAGGCTTTACCGTTGAGTGGGAAAAGAAAGGCGATGAGTATCAGATCCATGAAATCTCGTGCCCTTATTATCAAATCGGCGTGGCGCATCCTGAGGTCTGTACGGTTGACCAGGATTTGATCTCGAAGATGCTGGCTGTGCCTGCCAATAAAATCGAATGTATCTTAAGCGGCAGCGCGCACTGCACCTACGTTGTGCAGTCAGGGCAAGGCGTGACCCGATAAAATACGAAGGAATTTACAAATGTCTGACGAACAAATAACGAATCAAATCAAGTGGACAATTCATGAAACAAACCCGGACTTGGTGGAAGTTGTACGAGCCAAATTATCGGAAGTGGTTGACCCTGAAATTGGCATGAACATCATTCAACTGGGACTCATCCGCAATGTAGAGCTTGAGAACGATATCGCACGGCTCAAAATGATCCTGACCACTCCGTTTTGCCCCTATGGCCCGGCCATGCTCGAAATGACCAAAGCGAAAGCAGTTGAGGCTTTGAATAGACCCGTTACAATCGAAATGGGCATGGACATGTGGGACTTTTCCATGATGGAAGATCCGTCCGCTTTAGATTGGGGATTGTACGCGTAATAAAAGATCAAGCCTGAGAATCAAAGAGCGACTCCTTGAGTCGCTCTTTTTATTGTATCTACCTTGACAATGTCACATTAACGCTTTTTCGGCTTTTTGGAGTCCAGAAGTTCTACTTCTGGAGCGTGACAGGTCATCCGCAAGTAGAACTTGCGGACTCCTTTCTGAATGTGGCATTGTCAAACTACTCAGCACTATTTTTATCGCCCTTTTGCCAATGCATGACCTGCGGCTGTTCACCCTCCGAAAACCCAGACAACACGATCAAGGCGTTCGTAACTATATTGCTGTGGTTCCGCCAACGATGGTTTAAATGGGCCGCAAATAAAAGGCTATCCCCCGGCTCCAACAGAAAAATCTGTTTCTCAACCAAGTACTCCAAATGACCGCGTAGGCAGAATACAAATTCGTGTCCGCTATGAACGATATTATGCGGGCCACTCGAAACACCGCTCTCGAGAGTCAATACAAAAGGCTCGACGCGCCCCGTAAAACGCTCGCCACCCAACCCTTCCCAAACACCGCGCGCAAACGGAATACGCACTCGTTCATCGGCTTTGACAAGAACCGCATTGATTTTATCGGTCTGCGGACCAAAGAAGGCCGTGATGGGAACACCCAGAGCATCTGCTAGTTTATAAAGCGTACTGACCGAGGGCGATGTTTTTCCGCGCTCGATCATGCTCAACGCATTGGCAGATAAGCCGCTTTTCGTTGCGAGGCTTCGCATTGAAATATTTCGCTCATCGCGCAATTCACGCAGTCTTGCGCCCACATCCAACGAAACTGCATCATGCTTGTATTCCATAACAGGCCTCCTGAACCAGGACAATTTCTCTCGATTATGTCGTTCGCTTTATGTGACATTATAACACGGAATATATGACACTTGCCACTATTGTGAATTTATTCACACGTGTATTATATATGCGCCTATACACATATAAGCAGAAAAACATCTATGGAATCGCAATCCTTAACTCAGGAAATCAGCCAGCTAGAAGCAGATTTTTGCTTCGCCCTCTCTGATCCAACACGTATCCTTCTGCTGTACGCGCTAAGCGAGGCACCGCGCAATGTGACAGAACTGACCCTTGAACTTGGCATCGCCCAGCCGAACGTCTCACGGCACCTGAAGATTCTGCGCGAACACGGATTAGTGCACACAGTCCGCCAGGGCACAACGATTATATATCACCTTGCGGACAAGCGTTTAATTCAAGCACTTGATTTGCTTCGCACTGTAATGCGCGAGCGGCTTGCCCGACGTGTCAGCATCATGGATGAAATCAAGGCAGAACAAAGTGCCTAGGTTTATTTTTCGAAAGAAAAAAATTCTCCTGGAGGAGGAATAAATGCAACGAAAGAAAATATATATGACGTTCGTTTTCGCGGGCATCCTGGTATTGATCGTCGCCGGGATTGCGCTGGCATTCGTCCAGCCTGTCAAAGCGCAATGCGGCTCACAGACCTCATCCTGCAAAAATTGCCACGAGGTGCAAGGACAAAAGCCGGTTAACAACGATGGCAAACCCTGGCACCAGTCACACGCCTTTGGCGATTTCTGTTACATCTGCCATGGCGGGAACCAGCAGACAACCGACAAGGCCGCTGCTCATACGGGTATGGTTTCACCTCTATCGGATGTAAAGGCATCCTGCCAACAGTGCCACCCAAATGATTTACAGGCTCGTGCTCAGGTTTATGCATCCATCCTGGGTGTTGAAATTGGCGCTGGCGGGCCAACCACCTCCGCACCTTCAACAGCCTCCACCGCAACGCCTGCCCCTGCCGGACAATCATCTGCGCCCAGCGGCCCTGCAAGTGTTGCTGTCGCTGCACCCGCAGCAACTACGCTTGACGCCAACGACCCCAACCTGGTTGACTATGTCAAGCGCTATGATGAGAATGTTCTGGGAATACACCCAACCAACTGGGGCAACATCATTTTGATGGTGATGATTGGTCTGCTACTGGTGGGCGGCGGCGGTTTTGTTATCACAAGAGAAAAGCTGGTTAATGTCTCATTTGGCGATACAAAGAAAGCCGATGGAGAATATCCGGTTGATGTTGTGGATATGTTGCCGGAGATTGCCAGCCTGAAAACTAAAACACGCAAATCCTTAAAACGGGTTTTGGACAACCCCAAGAAGGCCGATAAAGTCCTGGGCCTGATGGATGCAGTTGTCTCAGATGATGATAGCGAGGAGTGATCAGAATGAAATGGATCATGAACTACTTTCACAAAGAACTATGGTCGCCTTACGTGGCTGGCGCACTGCTGGGCGTTGTCGGAGTGCTGGCGGTAGTGTTGAGCAACAGCTTATTGGGGGCATCGGGTGCATTTGAAAATCTAGCCGGGATGTTTGGAAAGGCTATCGCCCCAAAAGCATTTGACAACATGTACTTTAATTTCATCATGCCGCCGGGCATTACCTGGGGCCTCATCTTGCTGATTGGTGTCTTCTTCGGCGGAATGATTGGCGCTGCAACCAGCGGTACGCTCAAATGGGGCAAAAAAGATGCTGCCAATCCCGATGAGCGGTGGAAAAAGATTTTCGGACTGCAAACCTGGAAGCGTTGGGTATTGGCCTTCATCGGCGCGATCATTTTGGAATATGGCGCCGGTATAGCTGGTGGCTGTACCAGCGGTCTCGCCATCTCAGGCGGTATGTTGCTCGCTCCAGCCGCATTCCTATTCATTGCCGGGATGTTCGCCTCAGGCATCCTGACAGCTTTAGTTGTCTATCGCAAACGCTATTAGGAGCAAAGCTATGACTAATTATGTGATCGCTGGCATCCTGGGCGTGTTCTTCGGCTTTTCGCTGAACAAGGCCGGGCTTACCAAATACAACAAAATCGTCGGTGTCTTCCGCTTTACCGACCTGGCTGTATTGAAGTTCATGATGACCGCCCTGGTGGTCGCAATGATCGGACTTTACGGCTTACGCGCACTTGGGTTGATTACCTTCCCAACTGTCCCAGCCACTTATATCGTCGGTAACATTATCGGCGGGCTGATATTTGGGATAGGAATGGCTTTGACAGGATACTGACCGGGTACTTGCGCCGCCGGTGGCGGCGAAGGTAAGCTCGACTACATCATCCCCGGTTTCCTCGGTTTCTTTGTTGGCGCAATAATATTCGGCCTGACTTATCAATATGTTTTCCCGCCAATCGCGGCGATTGCCAAAATTGGCAATGTAGTCATGCCCGATTTGTGGAATCTCAACTCGTTCCTGTTCATTCTGCTCTTTACGTTGATCACCCTGCTCCTATTCTATTTGATCGACCGGGTAGGCTGGCAACGCAGGGAAAACTAATCGCCAGTTCATGTTGAGGGCTGGCATTCAGCCAGCCCTCAATCACCCAAAACTATAGCGGTAACTGGAGTACATTATGACAAAAATTCTAACACGACGCGACTTTCTAAAACTTGGCGGGGCGGCAACGGCAGCACTAGCAGTGGGACAAATGCTTCAGCCGATGGTGGCGCAGGCGGCGCGTGACGCCGGACAACTTAACGCTGCCGGCGATGGCTACATTCCGAGCATGTGCGAAATGTGCGTCTGGCGCTGCGGCCTGCTCGCCAAAGTCAAAGATAGCCGTGTCGTCAAACTGGAAGGCAACCCCGATCATCCGCATTCCAAAGGCAAATTGTGTCCGCGCGGCCAGGCCGGGTTGATGAACACTTACGATCCTGATCGTGTGTTGACCCCGCTCATTCGGGTGGGAAAACGCGGCGAGGGCAAATTCCGCAAAGCATCCTGGGAAGAAGCGTTGGACCTTGTCGCCAAAAACATGCTCGACATCAAGCAGAAATACGGCCCCGAGGCGATGGTCTTTTCATCCACGCACAACTTATCACAGCCGCTATTCGAGAATCTGTTGCAGGCTTTCGGCTCGCCCAACTATGGGACTCAGCGCAGCTTGTGCTTCAATGCCATGATCGTCTCGAACCTAATGACATACGGCATGGAAGAACCCAACCGAGATTATAGTAAAGTCGAATACATCATTATGACCGGGCGCAACCTGGCCGAAGCCATCTCCAACTCGGAAACCGGCGAGATGATCCATGCCATAGACCGTGGAGCCAAGATGGTGGTGCTCGATCCGCGTTTCACCAAGACAGCCGCCAAAGCGACCGAATGGCTGCCCATCCGCCCCGGCACCGACCTGGCCTTCCATCTGGCAATGCTCAATGTCGTCATCACCGAAGGCCTTTACAACCACTATTTCGTGGACCAATATACCGTTGGTTTCGATGAGGTCGCGAACAGCGTCAAACAGTACACACCTGAATGGGCGGCGGGGCTTACCGAAATCCCGGCGGATACCATCCGCCGCATTGCGCGCGAGTTTGCCGCGGCCGCGTCTTCCGCGCTGGCCCACAACGGGTGGCGTACCTCGAATTTTGTTAATTCATTCCAAACCGAACGCGCCATTGCCATTTTAAATGCCTTGGTCGGTAACTGGAATACTACAATGTTTCCGGCTGGAAGCGAAGGCGCCGGATTGGGCGCTCCCACCCAGCCAGCTTATCCGCGCGTTTCTGCCTTGCGCCTGGACGGCGTGCCGTGGAAGTATCCATTCGTTCCGCTCAAGATCGGCGTCTTCCAGCAAATGCGAGACTCAATTGTGGCCCAGGATCCTTATGCCGCACACGGCTGGTTCATCTCGCGCCAGAATCCCACCATGTCACTACCCGACCGCAAGAAAACATTGAAAGCCTTCGCCAAGATGGATTTCATCGTCACGGTGGACATCATCATGAACGACACTTCCTGGTTCTCGGATGTTGTCCTGCCCGAAGCGTCATATCTGGAACGTTATGATCCACTCAACGTAGTTGGAAACCGTGCCTTTCTGCGCCAGCCGGTCATCGAAACGCAGGGCGAAGGAAAATCGGCGTTGTGGATTTACAAACAACTCGGCGAACGCTTGGGATTAAGCGACTTCTTCCAGTACAAAGATGATGAAGACTATATCACCCAGCAGTTGGCTCCATTAGGCGTATCGCTGGACGCCGTTCGAAGCCGCGGCTATGTGGATTTGCCGGAAAGCAATTCCGACATCTACAAGTGGAGCACACCTACTGGAAAGATCGAGCTTAGTTCTGCAACACTCGACAAAGCCGGTTTCGACGGTGTCCCTAAATGGGAAGAGCCGCCCGCGCCCAAGTCCGGCCAATTCTATCTGCTGACCGGTAAAGATGCCCGCCAGACACAGTTCGGCACACAGAACAACCAGTTGTTGCATAAATATGATGATGTTCCAGGCTTATGGATAAATGCCAAGACCGCGGCCTCTCAGGGCTTGAAAGATGGCGACATGGTTGAAGTGACCAGCAATGTCGGCCAGATTCACATCAAGCTGCAGGCCACCCAGGCAATTCGTCCGGATTGCGTCTATATGACCCCCGGCTTCGGCCACCTTTCGAAAGGCTTGACCACAGCCTATGGAATTGGGTCCAGCTCATCAGACTTGCACGTCACATATACCGATCCGATCAGCGGCGGCCAGGCCCTTAGTCAAACATTTGTAACGGTAAAGAAGGCCTAAGCCAGGAGCCATCATGACTGATATTCAGAACATCAAACACAAGGCTTTTCTTTATGATGCCACGCGCTGTATCGACTGCCGCGCCTGTATGATCGCCTGCAGCGTCGAAAACAAGATTCCGATGGACAAGACCCGCATCTGGGTGGCCGGTATTGGACTTAAAGGTGAATATCCGAACTTGGACCGCGCTTCGATGGTTTATCACTGTATGCACTGCGAAGAACCCGATTGCATGTCGGCTTGCCCGGTGGGCGCTTACAGCAAACGCGAGGACGGTCCGGTGCTTTACAACAAAGATCTATGCATCGGTTGCCGCTATTGCATGAATGCCTGTCCCTTTGGCGTGCCGCATTTCGACTACGATAAGGGCCTTGTTCAAGGCGCGTTCATAGACAAATGCACCATGTGCCCGCAGCGAATTGACAACGGCCTGGAACCCGCTTGTGTAGCCACCTGCCCCACAGATGCGCTGATGTTCGGCGAACGCGCCGACTTACTAAAGGAAGCGCACGCCCGCATCCAGGCTCACCCGGATCGTTACATCAATCATGTTTATGGCGAGACCGAAAACGGCGGCACGTCCTATCTCATTCTCTCGCATGTTCCGTTTAGCGAACTTGGATTGCCGGACGTTGGCTCCACGCCAGTCAAGAACGTTAGCGAAGCAGTGATGGGTGTCACCATCCCATTTGCGTTGACCTGGGGCGCAGTATTGACCGGTGTTTCAGTCGGTGTGCATGCTTACAACCAGAAAAAAGAAACTGCGGCCAAACAACTTGCCGAAGCCGAAAAAACGAAAGAGGAGACCAAATGAAACTAAAGCTCGTTATCAACCAACGTCTCCGCTTAAGCCCGCTGGTTATGGTATTGCTGACCCTGATGGGCATCGCCTTCGTGGTCGCTATGATCCGTTACATCTTTGGCATTGGCGCCATCAGCGACTTGAGCAACGCTTATCCGTGGGGCTTTTGGGTCAGCTTCGATTTGTTCACCGGGATCGCAATCAGCAGCGGCGCGTTTGTCATTACAGCAATGGTATATATCCTCGAACTCGAGCAATTCCGCCCTCTTGTCAGGCCGACTTTGCTCACAGGCCTGCTCGGTTACATCATGGAAGTGATCGCTCTCCTTGTGGATTTGGGACATCCGGAACGCATCTGGCACTATTTCATTTACCAGAACTTTACCTCGTTCCTGCTTGCCATCGGCCTTTACGTGATGATCTATTCAACCATCATGGCGGTTGAGTTTGCTCCGGCTGTTCTCGAAAGATTTGGGCTGCAAAAACCAGCCAATAGAATTAAGCGGTTTATGAAACTTTTGGTGATTCTTGGGGCAACCATCTCAACTTTGCATCAAGGCGCTCTCGGCGCGCTGCTATTGATCCAACCGGCAAAGTTAAATCCTTTGTGGTGGACGCCCATCCTGCCGATATTGTTCTTCATCTCTTCCATTGCCATCGCATTAGGCATGATCATTTTTGAATCATCGCTCAGTTCCCGTTATTTCCATCGCGGCCTTGAGATCCATTTACTTGAAAAATTGGGCGTGATCATCCCGTTTGTCCTGGGCATCTATCTGATCGTGCGATTTATCCAACTCGCCCTTGCCAATGACCTGCAATATGTGTTCAACAGCGGATTGATGAGCATTCTGTTCTGGACGGAGATCATCCTCGGCTCGGTCATCCCGTTGATCCTGTTCTCGATCAAGCGGGTGCGCCAGAACACCAATGGACTGCTGATCGGCGCGATCATCTTGTTGGTCGGAATGATTCTCGACCGCTTCAACGTGAGCTGGTTTGCCGTCAAACATCCGGATCCAATCACCTACATCCCGACATTCATGGCGAATAATGTGCACTATTTCCCGTCCCTGCCTGAAGTCTCCATTTCACTCGGCATCTTCTCGGCCGGCATTCTGGCTTTCGGCCTGGCCATCAAGTATCTGCCAATCTTTGAAGATGAAGACGAGCACGGAACGCAGCACAGTCCAGCGCCCAGCGGAGCTAGCGATTAATTTGAACATGATGAAAACCGCTCCCTTGCAGGAGCGGTTTTCATCCCTCGACTATAATACCGCTCATGCGCCCAACATTTTTCCATCACCTGCACCCGCCGACCATTCCGGCCAAACAATCGCGCTGGCGTTACACCCTTGGCGCGGGCGGCATGGCGGTCTTCCTGGCTTTGGTGTTGGTTACAACCGGCGCATTGGAAATGTTCTATTACATTCCCACACCCGATGAAGCGGCGCGTTCAGTGCAGACCATCAGTTATCTCGTGCCGTTCGGCGGATTGCTGCGCAACATTCATTTCTGGTCGGCGCAGCTTCTGCTGATCGTCAGCGCCGTCCATTTGGCGCGCATCGTTTTCACCGGCTCCTACGCGCCGCCGCGCCGCTTCAATTATTTACTCGGCCTTGCATTATTTGTTCTTTCAATTCTTCTC
>JAMDBC010000155.1 GCA_023484185.1 Chloroflexota bacterium
CGGGCACTTTCCTCCTTTGACTTGGTCGTTGGAGAAGCATTATCCTACACCAGCTTACCTCTCTCTACGACCTTCAAAGTTGCACTTGGAACTTGAATCTGCGACTTCAAATAACAAAAAAAATTTGGTGATTGAAAACTTCCAAGTTCTGCTATATAATAACCAAATTATTCAGACCGTCTTTATCTTGTCTTGTTCAAAATTTCACTTGCATCATAAAGAAAGGCTTGTGAGCTAAAACCGTATGGACGAGAAACGAATTCAGGAAGTACTGCAAATTGAAAAGCAAGCCCAGGAAATTTATGATGCCGCACTACGTGAGGCAGAACAATTACCGGTACTAGCGAGTCAGGAATCTCAATCTCTCGTAGATAGAACTCGAATCGACGCTGAGGCAGAAGCTCGCCGGTTGGTGGCGAATGCTGAAGCAAAGGAAGAAAGTGCCCGCATCCTGGCTGATGCCGAAGAGAAAGCCGATCGGATGAAAGGCCTGGCGCTGAGTCACATGGAGCGTGCCATCGGCTACGTTCTGGATCGTGTAGCTGGAAGGGATTAGCTCATGCCATCGGGCGGGGTTTCAGGTTACGCTGCCATTCACTCCCGAGTCCGGGTAATGTATTCGGGTCTGCTCTCGCCACAAGAGAGGGCGGGATTACGCGACGCCGCAGACCTATCCACTTTGATAGGCTCTCTCAAGAATACAGTATACGGGCCATACTTGACCCGTATAGAAGATAAGGAACTTGATGCTCGGCGCGCAGTTTCACTGATCAAGCGCCGCATAGCTGATGTTTATCTGACGGTCATTCATTCAGCCCCTGCGCACACCCGTTCCCTGGTAATCCAGCTTTTCCGGCATTTTGAGATTGATAATCTAAAAGCTGTACTGCGCGGTATCGTCAATGGTTCAACCTGGGATCAAGTGCAGGATGTACTTTTCCCGTTAGGCTCATTGAACATTCTCCCGGCGCAGCAAATGTTGGAGGCAGGAAATATTGAAGCTGCGATAGCCCTGTTATCAAATACCCCTTATCACGAAACACTTACATACGCACTGAAACGTTATTCTGATGAGCAGAGCCTTTTTCCTTTAGAGGTGGCGCTTGATCTGAGTTATTGGCGCAAGCTGTGGGCTTCAGTGAATCAGCTTCCTGGGCAGGATCATGCGCAATCGCTCCGTGTTATTGGCCCGTTGGTTGATATGAATAATATCATGTGGGCTTTGCGTTATCGCGTATATCATCATCTTTCCGAGGAAGAGGTTATCAACTATACGCTGCCTTTTGGCTACCGGGTGCACGATGAGGACATCCGCACAATTGCCGCGGGGGCTGATATTGGCCGGGTGGCGGAGCGCCTGTATCCAGGTTTGAGTAATGTTGACGCCCTGCTCGAGGCTCCAGAGCGGGGTTTGCCTAAACTGGAATTGCTGTTGCAACGGCGGCTCATTGGGCAGCTGCGATCAGTCTTTACCGGCTATCCATTCAATATCAGCCTTCCATTGGCTTTTGTTTTGCTGAATGAGTTGGAACTCCAGGATCTGACTGTGCTCATAGGCGCCAAATCCACCCGGATGTCAAACGATAAATTCTTATCTTATCTCCTGATGGAAACGAATCCGGATAATGGCGCTGTCGTTTAGTCTGCCGAACCGAAAACATAATTTTAACTTTGCTTGGCGACCGTGGAGGTGAGATGTTTTTTCCGCAAGAAATGACTGAATTGGAATTAATTGTCCCAGAGAAGGATTTGTTACCTGTTACAAATGTTTTGGCGCGGCAAGGAGTTTTTCACCAGGTCGATTCCAGTTATTTAAGCTCACATGCAGGCAGCAAGGTGGGCAATTCTTGGAAGGAACATGCCTCCGCCTATGCCGCTCTCGAACGTCAGATCATGGTTACGATGCAGGCCCTGGCTGTCGAGGACGGCCCTCCGCCAGCCGACCCGGCCACGTTGATTAAGATCGAAGCGGTGCGTCCGCTGGTGGAGCAAATTGAGCAGGATGTGAAGAATACCAACGACCAGTTGACGACCAGCAATAAGAAGCTGGAGCAGCTTCAAAATTATATTCGGCAATTGTTGCCAATTGCCGATATCGATATTGATATTAGTGTGCTGCAAAATCCCCGTTATATTTTTTCCATGTTGGGTATCATGCCGGCATCCAATTTGGAACGTCTCGAAACAAGCCTGGCGCGCATTCCCTATGTTTTGATGCCGCTACAACAATCCCCAAGCCCGACATGCGTTTGGTTAACTGGAGCACAGCGCAATGCAGATATTCTGGAACGGGCAGCTCGCAGTGCGTATCTGAATCCATTTGAGTTGACGGACATACATAAAGGCACACCATCAGAAATTATCAAAGCGCTTAACCATAGCATCGAGAGCCTGGAACAGAATATCGAAACGCAGAAAACGAAAATTGCCCAACTGCATGCAACTTATGAGCATCAACTCCAGACGCTGCTCTGGCGTGTGCGGACGAGCCGCTTGCTTGCGGATGCCATGGGGCATTTCGGTAAACTTCAATATACGTACGTGGTGGTGGGCTGGGTGCCGTCTTCCAAACTGGAAACACTCGCGCAGGAACTTAAAAAAGCGTCTGCTAATATCCTGATTGATAGCAATCCGTTTAAGCGATTGGGCATGCAAAACCAGCACATCCCTGTTTCTTTGCAGAATCCCGGGATCCTGGGTTCGTTTCAACAGTTGGTAACTACTTATGGACGTCCGCGCTACGAGGAATTGGACCCGACCATTTTGATGGCAATAACCTTTCCCCTGCTTTTCGGGGCGATGTTCGGTGATGTTGGACATGGTTTGGTGCTGGCTCTATTTGGCTTGCTCCTGGCGAGCCGCAGGGTTCCCGCGTTGCGGGGCATGTCGGGCTTGGGGATTGTTGTAGCCGCTTGTGGTTTCTCAGCGACTCTGTTTGGCTTCCTGTATGGCAGCATATTTGGCTATGAGGATGTCTTGCGGGCGATTTGGATTCAGCCAATTCATCACATTACTCAGATATTGGGGATTGCAATTGGCGCTGGAATCATACTTCTCAGTTTGGGATTCCTGCTTAATATCCAGAATGCATGGCGCGCGCGCGATTGGGCGCGTCTATTTTTTGACCCAAACGGGGTTGCTGGTCTCACGCTGTATTGGGCGCTGTTGGGATTTGCGGCCGCAAGTTTTGTGCGCGGCTTTCCGGTGCCTAAATTGGTGTTCATGATTCTGGCGGCCGTTGGTGGTCTGGCGGTGATGTTCTCGGAGTTACTCAAACACTTGGTCGATGAACATCGCCCATTGTTTGAAGGCAGCCTGGGTATGTTCCTTTTTCAAGCGGCCGTTGAACTCTTTGAGAAATTAATAAGTTTCCTGAGCAACAGCCTGTCCTATGTGCGTGTCGGCGCTTTTGCCGTTGCTCATGCTGGTTTGAGTTCCGCCATCTTTATTCTGGCGACTCTTGTTGGACCAGATAAAGGCGTAGGTTACTGGATTGTGGTCGTCATAGGCAATCTATTTATCGTGGGCTTTGAAGGATTGATCGTTGGCATTCAAACCATGCGTCTGGAATATTACGAATTCTTTAGCAAATTCTTCATAGGAGGTGGGATGCCTTATGTACCCCTGACGCCCTTACCTGCTGGAGAAGAGTAATGATTAGTATTTAGCCCGGAACTTTTTGGTCGATAACAAACAATCGCCGGGTTGGAAATGTAAGAAAAGTTAAGAAAAAAATAAAACAGGAGATTTTTGTCATGCTGAAAATCGTTGTTGCAGTATTTGCGAGCATCATACCGATGATTCCGATCATAGTTTATTTTCTGTATCGGCGCTCGGACAATCCCACTGGTATCACGAGAAATCTACTGGTTGGGATGAAGGCCTTCAATATCGTGGTTGGATTGATGGCAACTGGGCTTGGACTTGTTTGGCTGGCATCGCCTTCGGCAGTAATGGCCGCTGGATTGCTCCCGCAGGCGGCGGCTGGTAGCGATCCTTATGCCTCGTTGGCAGCGGCGATCTCGACCGGTCTGGCTACTGTCGGCGCAGGTATTGCGGTCAGTGGTACAGGCGCAGCAGCGGTAGGGGCAATTGCTGAAAAGCCTGAAGCGTTTGGGCGTTCGTTGATCTTCGTTGGCCTCGCAGAAGGTATCGCAATCTACGGTCTGATTATCGCCTTCCTGGTTTTGAACCGATAGGCGTCCAATGAAGATCCTGGTAATTGGAAATGAAGAAGCAGTGTTGGGCTTTTCATTGGTCGGGGTGCATGGCAAGGTGGTTAACTCTGCCACGCAGGTAAACCAGGCGCTCGATGAAGCCTTATCAAATGCGGATGCCGGCATCGTCCTGGTAACCCAGGATGTAGCCGGACTCATCGAAGCCAGGATGGATCACCTTAAGTTGCGAAGCACGGTACCGCTGGTCGTGGAGATTCCGGGACCGAAAGGCGTTGGGGCGGATCAACCCTCCCTGAATGAAATTGTCCTTCGTGCAATTGGCGTAAAATTCTAAGTAATTTCCTTCCAGCGATCATTTGCTGAGAAAGATTGGATTGGGATGTGTCCTCATGAAATCAACGGATGAAGACATCAAAGTACTTTCCCGTGCGGTAATAAGCGATGCCCACACTGATGCTGAAGAAAGCCTGACAAGCGCCAGAACCAAAGCTGATGAGATCCGCAAACAGGCAATGAAACAGGCCGCAAGCGAGCGGGCCAGGGTGTTAGAGAAGGCTTCTGCGGAAGCGGAACGCGTTCGCAGTCAGGCGATTGCAACGACCCAATTGAAAGCGCGAACCATGCAATTGGAGCAACGCGAAAAGCTGCTCGAAAGTGTCTTTGATTCGGCCCAGCAGAAACTATCCACTGTACAAAGAAGTACCGATTATGAAAAGACCGCGCATCTGCTTTTGCGGGAAGCCCTGGTTCAACTCGGCGCCAAAAAAGCCGTAGTTAAAGCAGACGAAGTAACTCGAAAGTTTTTCACGTCCAGCACAATTGATAAGATCGTAAAGGATCTGGGAATTCAGGTGATTATAGGTGAAGCACTTAAACAAGGTACCGGCGTGATCGTGGAAACAGAAGACGGTCATCGCCAATATGACAATACGCTTGAGACCCGCCTTCGACGAATGCAGGATACTCTTCGCTCCCCGGTTCATCATATTTTGATGGGAGAGTCTTTATGAGCGAACAGATCGGGAGAGTTACATGGATCAATGGGCCGGTTGTCCGCGCTCAGGGATCACGTCACGTAAACATGCTGGATCTGGTGGAAGTAGGCGAAGATCAACTGGTAGGCGAAGTCATTGGCATGGTGGGGGATGTCATCACCATTCAAGTTTATGAAGAAACATCCGGGATGCGGCCTGGAGCGCCAGTCTACACGACGGGCCTGCCGCTTTCGGTCGAGCTTGGCCCGGGCTTGTTACGCAGCATATTTGACGGTATCCAGCGACCGCTTCCGGTTGTCGAGATGCGGACCGGATCCTTCATCAGCCGCGGAATGCATCTCGATTCGCTTTATCGAAAAGACCGCTGGGACTTCACTCCCAGACTCAAGGTCGGTGATAAAGTCAGCGGCGGAATGATTCTTGGCACTGTTCCGGAAACAGAGGCATTGGAACATCGGGTGATGATCCCGCCCAATGTGCGCGGGACATTGACATGGGTTGCACCAGAGATGCAGTACGCCATCGATGAGCCGATTGCCCGCGTGCGCACCGACGCTGGCGAACAAGAATTGACCATGTTGCAGCACTGGCCGGTTCGAAAGGCGCGCCCTTATAAATCGCGCCAGGGAAAGGCTGAACCGTTGATCACGGGACAGCGCGTTTTGGACACATTCTTTCCTCTCGCCAAAGGCGGCACAGCCGCGATACCTGGCGCATTTGGATCAGGCAAGACGGTCACTCAACACAGCATTGCAAAGTGGGCAGACGCCCAGGTGGTTGTTTACATTGGCTGCGGCGAACGAGGCAACGAGATGACGGAAGTTTTGCAGGAGTTTCCTCACCTTATTGACCCGCGCAGTGGTCGTCCATTAATGGAACGCACCGTGTTGATTGCCAACAGCGAAGCCAGCATCTATACCGGCATCACTATTGCTGAATATTACCGTGACATGGGGTATCACGTGGCTCTCATGGCGGATTCAACTTCCCGTTGGGCTGAGGCCCTGCGCGAAATATCGGGACGATTGGAAGAGTTGCCCGCTGAAGAGGGCTATCCCGCTTATCTCGCGGACCGTCTGGCGGAGTTCTACGAACGAGCCGGCGCGGTCGAAACTTTGAGCGGAGGTACCGGCTCGGTCAGCGTGATTGGCGCGGTCTCTCCTCCCGGGGGCGATTTCTCCGAACCGGTCACGCAACACACCAAGCGCTTTATTCGCTGCTTCTGGGCGTTGGATAAATCCCTCGCTTCGGCACGTCATTTTCCTTCCATCAATTGGTTGGATAGTTATAGCGAGTATATGGAAGACGTGGCGGAGTGGTGGCAGGATGAAGTGGGCCAGGATTGGTATGCTCTGCGTTCCCAGGCCATGGAGATCTTAAGCGAGGAGAGCCGGCTTTCACAAATTGTCAAGCTGGTAGGATCAGATACATTGCCGGACGAACAGCGGCTGGTGCTGGAAACGGCGCGTCTTTTGCGGGAAGGTTTCCTCCAGCAGAGTTCGTTCGATGCTGTGGATAGTTTTTCGACGGTCCATAAGCAGATTCGCATGTTGAACCTAATTCTTTATTTCCATCAGCAGTCTCAAAGAATTATCAAACTCGGCGCGCCCATCGGCATCATCCATGATTTGCCAGTTGTAAACACGCTGATCCGTATGAAAACTGTTGTGTCCAACGATGATTTAACCAAGTTTGATGATGTTGAAAAGGATATCAATGAACAGATCAAGAAACTGGAGATGGAATATCTATGAGTGACGCGCTTGATCTAGGAATAAATGAAGTCATTGGCGTAAGCCGCATCGAAGGTCCGCTGGTATTTGTTGAGGGTACTGGCAGCATTGCCTACGATGAGGTGGTTGAGATCATCGATGCTCACGGACAAATGCGTCTTGGCCGCGTTTTGGAGGTTGGAGAAGGCATCGCAGTAGTGGAGGTCTTTGCGGGTACTACGGGACTCTCCATTGATGGCACGCGCGTTCATTTTCTCGGTAAACCGTTTCATATCCCGGTGGCCGAAGAAATGCTCGGACGCATCTTTAACGGGCTTGGCAAACCGCTGGATGGCGGTCCAACTCCATTGGCTGACCGCTACGCCGACATCAACGGACAGCCGATTAATCCGACGGCGCGCGTTTATCCGGTTGACTATATCCAGACCGGCATCTCGACCATCGACGGCTTGAACACATTATTGAGAGGCCAAAAACTGCCGCTCTTCTCCGGCGCTGGATTGCCGCATGATCGCTTGGCGGCGCAGATCGTGCGTCAGGCAACTTTGGGTGTTCCCGCCGGCCAAAAATCCGACAAAGCAGAGCAGTTCGCCATCGTTTTTGCCGCGATGGGAGTCAAGCATGATGTGGCCGCTTACTTCCGCGATTCTTTTACCGACAGCGGCGCTCTGACTCGCGTGACCATGTTCCTTAATCTCGCGGACGACCCGCCGGTCGAGCGCCTGGTGACTCCTCGGGCAGCTCTTACTCTGGCAGAGTATCTGGCCTTCGAGCGTCAAATGCATGTGCTGGTCATCCTGACTGACATGACCAATTATTGCGAGGCCTTGCGCCAGATTTCCAATATTCGCGGCGAGGTGCCGAGCCGCAAAGGATATCCGGGTTACTTGTACAGCGATCTGGCCTCGCTCTATGAACGCACTGGGCGCATCAAAACAAGCGAAGGTTCAATTACCCAGCTTCCGATCCTAACCATGCCGAACGATGATATTACTCATCCGGTGCCAGATCTGACCGGCTATATTACGGAAGGTCAGATCACGCTTAATCGCGATCTTGATCATCAGGGCACGTATCCGCCTGTTGCGGTTCTGCCCAGCCTCTCGCGCTTAATGAAAGATGGCATCGGCGATGGCCGGACGCGTGCAGACCACAGCCATTGGTCGTCGCAACTCTTTGCGGCGTACGCGCATGTACAGGATGTCCGCGCCCTGGCTTCGGTCATCGGTGAAGAGGAACTTTCAAAAGTCGATCAACAGTATTTGAAATTCGGGCGGGCCTTCGAAAAGGATTTTGTAAATCAGGGCTTGGCGGAAAGCCGGACCATCGAAACGACCCTCGAGATTGGCTGGCGTTTGCTTTCCATGCTTCCGCAGGAAGAGCTGACACGTGTCAGTCCAGCCGAAATAGGACAATATTACGTGGAGCGCCGTGACGCATCTTAACATTCCGCCCACTCGCAGCAATCTGCTGCGCATGAAACAGGAATTGCAATTTGCACGCGAGGGATACGAGATCCTGGATCGCAAGCGCGAGGTGTTGACTACCGAACTTATCCGTCTTGCTCATGATGCTGGAGCATTGCAGGAGAAAGTCTGGAAGTTGTTGGAAGAATCTTATCTTGCCCTGGAACAGGCAAAACTGACCATGGGACAGGATCACGTTGAATGGGCCGCTCTGGCAATGAGCCAGACTGTTGATGTTCAACTCAAATTTCGGGGA
>JAMDBC010000190.1 GCA_023484185.1 Chloroflexota bacterium
CTCGGCTGAGGGACGTGTAAAAAAAGAATAAGCAAGAAGACCCTACGATCAAAACGCTTCACACTCCTCGAATTGTCAACCAGAGAAATAAATTTCTCAACCGAACCAGCGGACGAGATTATACACGATTCAAGAAAGATTGCACAGGCTTTTCAGCCGAATGTTAAAAGCTCGATAGTTGTATTTTGAAAGCCGACCGACTTCGGTTACAGAAAACACGATCTAAAAGTGACAAACCTGGCTTTTTCGAACAAAAAATGTGTGATTCTGCTGTTTTGACCAGTATCGCGAGACAGAGTTAGTTCCATAATACAACACTCGAGCAAATTAAAGACTTTGAATATTTATATATCAACAGCCTACTCGTGATCAAATTTCCTTGGAAATTGGTCCAGTTAAAATACCATTTTTGAGAAAAGCCTTCAATATCATCCTGTTTTCCTTTACCGAACAAGAAAAACCAGTAATATTGTGTGTATCCCTGCCCGTGCGGCTATTTTGGCGATCCGATCAAGCCATGTACCTGCGCTCCTTCGACTGTGACGAAATACCAAAAGCGAATCTCCAAACCTTTGCTTGACCGTATTGACATTCACATCGAAGTGCCGCGTGTGGATTACGAGAACTTGAGCGAGAATAGGGCGGACGAATCATCCGAGACCATTCGTAAACGGGTGCAAACAGCCAGAAATATTCAAAACACCCGATTTACGAATCCCGACTCCTGAATATCGAATAACGGCTCTTCCAGCGACACTGTTTGCAACGCCGATATGCGCGTCGGGGAGATTCGGCAATTTTGGCGGTTACAGGACGAGGGCCAGAGCCTGATGCGCTCAGCAATGACGCGACTCAATCTATCGGCCCGTGGGTATCATCGTGCCTTGGGAGTAGCTCGCACGATTGCTGATCTGGCGGGGAGCGAGGAGATCCAGTCCGTACACCTTACAGAGGCATTGCAGTATCGGCCGAAGATTGTGATGGGATGTCCCACCTTGTCAGTTGATGGGAACGCCCGTTTTACCTTTCCTTCAACAACCAGCTTTTGCGTGAGCAGTTACGTTATTATTACAGATCATAAAACGTTATTTCAAGAAGCAGTGAATCCAATGGCACTAAAGAAGTCCGCACCCTAAAAACAGAGTGCGGACTTCAATTTACCTTTCACCCGGAACTACCGATCTCTATTTCACGGCACAACCGCAAAGTGATTCTTCAAAGTGTAATGGATATAGTTCTGCCACAGCGGAATGATATTCCCTTGATTATAGTCATGGTCGGAGAATGTTTGAAAAATCACCCGTCCACCATAGCAGGTAGCAAGCGTTCCTTCATCGCCTCTCTTCGAAGAAAGGCCTGCCAGCATGGTTGCATCGCCCGAGCCCGCAATCATGATCTCATCCCCGGAGCCATTCGCCCAATAACGGTTATAGTGCAGGAGCGGAAGCACCTGATTAGGTTCATTAAAGATGGGATGTGTGGGATCCCACCAGTAGATTGAATCAGCGAGGTCATAAGCCTTTCGATACTTGATGCCGCATCCGCTCAGTATCTTGGCGATCGGGCCGTTCGCCTCGCGCTGCAGATACCATACCTCGGCAATCAGAGCAGCTTTATCGCGCGTCAGACGCGTATTGATCACATCCCAGAACTCGCCGGAGACTATATCTTTGTCCTCCGCCCCAACGATGATCAGATCATACTTGACACCCGAATCGAGATATTCCATGAAATGCCCGCTATAGGAACCGGTCTGGGTATATTTCAATCCCATTCCATCCAAGGCATCCTGGATCCACATGCCAATGCCGCGCTCGTCTGTGTTCTCGTAAACCAAAATCTTGGCCGACTTTATCCGGGCTTCGACATCCTGCGTAGGCGTTGGTTGGATCACGGTGGCAGCAGGCAGGGGTGGAATGGTCGGCTGAACAACAACGGTCTGCTGGATAACAACTGGCGGCTGAGGCGTAGCTTGCGGCTGTATGTTGAGCGCGGCCTGTGTCAACTGAAGAGACATGGCCGTTGCTTGTAGCTCGAGCGCAGCTTTGGTAGAGTCAAAGGCAGGTGGATTGGTCGGAACCGTCCCCGTTACAATGCAGGCCAATAGAACCGCCGCAACTGCCAACCAAAGGAATGTCGTCCCCCGGCTTCCAAATCTTGATGACATAGTGCCTCCCGTTTAGTTCATGAGCGCATCAACAATTCGTGGCTCTATTTACATTATATACTAGATCGGATGTGCATAATATCCCCATCTTTGACGGGATATTCCTTGCCCTCCAATCGTAGTTTGCCTTTTGCCTTCGCTTCATTCATGGACCCGAGGCTGATGAGGTCCTCATAGGCCACCACCTCGGCCCGAACGAATCCACGTTGAAGATCGGTGTGGATGGCTCCCGCCGCTTCCTGAGCCGAGGCGCCGCGATCCACCGTCCACGCGCGGACTTCGTCTTCGCCAACAGTGAAAAAGGATTGGATCTGAAGCAGGTCATAAGAAAGATTGATCATCTTGCTCAGGCTTAATTCCTGAATGCCATATTCCTGCATAAAGACCGCCGCATCTTCAGGAGGCAGTTGAGCGATCTCCATTTCAAGTTTGCCCATCAAGGCAACAGACGGATGATCGAGTTCAGCCACAGGCGCGGACTGCCCTTCGCCCATGTTGAAAACAGTCAGGATGCGTTTGCGAGTCAGCAAACCAAAGGATGCAAGTTCGCGCGCTTCGTCGGCGGCGAATTCCAATTTGCGAAGCGGCGTGCCAGCATTGAGGGCTTCATGCAAACGTGTGAACAAAACCGTCTGGCGTTCGTTGAGGACTTTATCCGTGCCGCCTTTTCTGCGCTCTTCGACCAGCTTTTCCAATTTGCGTTCGACAGTGATCAAGTCATTGAGCATAAGTTCGCCCAGCATCATGTCAACATCACGGACGGCGTTTACATTCCCGGATGGATGCGGCACATTATCGTTGGCGAAGCCGCGCACGACCAGGAGAAAGCCGTCCATCTGGGCGAGTTGATTCAGCAGTTGCCCGGAAATGCCGCTTTTGGCGGCTCCCGTTTCAAGTCCGGCAATGTCCGCGTACGTCACTTTGGCATAGATGGTTTTCTTCGGTTTGAACATGCCAGAGAGTTTGGTCACGCGCGGGTCGGGCACATCCACAACTGCGGTGTGAATCTCGATACGTCCGGCGCTGGCGGTGGTGGGTGTGTTGCCGCGCGTCAACGCGTTGAAGATGGTAGTCTTGCCTGATTGGGGGAGTCCGATAATTCCTAGTTTCATCTTGACCTTAAGGTTAGGGTTGGTTATACTCTGCCTGCAAGTAAGCCGGAGTGGCGGAACTGGCAGACGCGCACGACTCAAAATCGTGTTCCTTCGGGATTGAGGGTTCGATTCCCTCCTTCGGCATTATACCAGTACGATCAATATTTCCACCGCGGGCACTCGCCCGCTTTGCCTCTAGCGCGAGACTGCCCATTAGCAGTTTCGCGTTTTATTTTTTGAAAGGAGCGCTGGATGAAACTCTATTTTATCTTTCTACTGATAGATGGGCTGATCTTGCTAACGTATCCTTTTCTGTATGTCGCCAACAAAGTACGCCGCGTTATAAAACTCAGACAGTAATTGAAACATCACTCACACGGAGGCCTCCAATGTCTGCAACAACGAACGATATTCTGGCTGTCATCATGGGCGGTGGACGCGGCGCCCGCTTGTATCCTCTGACGAAAACGCGCTCCAAGCCTGCCGTGCCAATTGCAGGTCAATACCGTTTGATCGATATTCCCATTAGCAATTGCATCAACTCCGAGATTTACCGCGTCGCGATTTTGACGCAGTTCAATTCAGTTTCCCTTCACCGACACATTACCCAAACCTATAACTTCGATGCGTTCCACCCCGGCTGGGTGCAGATCTGGGCCGCCGAGCAAACACTGCAATCTGCGGACTGGTATCAAGGCACAGCGGACGCCGTTCGCAAACAATTGTTTGAAATCCAATCCACAGGCGCAGAGCATATTATGATTCTGGCGGGCGATCATCTTTATCGCATGGATTATGCTGAAATGGCCGAATATCATTGGAAGAATGATGCCGATTTAACGGTGGCCGTTCACCCGGTTCCGCGCGAAGAGGCGCCCCGTCTGGGTATTTTGAAATGCGAATCGGATGGCCGAATTTCCGATTTCGTGGAAAAGCCGCAGGACCGGGAAACTCAAGATAGATTTATCAGCCGGGACGATCCTGAGCGTCCCTTCCTTGGCTCGATGGGCATTTATCTTTTCAATACAAAAGTTTTGATTGATCTGCTGACTTATCATCCCAGCCATGATGATTTTGGCATCAATATCATTCCTGAGGCTGTCCACTCACACAAAGTATACGGCTTTGATTTTGATGGATACTGGCGCGATATTGGAACCATCCGCTCTTTTTATGAAATAAATCTGGAAATGGCGTCTTCCAGTCCGCCGTTTAATTTCTATGATCCCAAATTCCCGATCTATACTCATGTCCGCTACCTGCCTGGGAGTGTCATAAATAACAGCCAATTAAAGGATGTTCTCCTGTGTAATGGTTGCCGCATCCAAAAAGCCAAGATCACTCATTCGGTAATCGGTGTCCGCAGTCAGATTGCGGCCGGAACCCAAATCAAAGACAGTATTCTGATGGGGGCGGATTATTATGATCCGGGAAGGCGTCCATCCTCAATTCCAACAGGCGTCGGTCCCAATTGTGATATTGAAGGCGCGATCCTGGATAAGAATGTTCGCATCGCTGAGGGTGTGGTGATCCGGCCATTCCCGCGCGGCACGGAAATTGACGCTGAGAAATGGTTTGTCCGCGATGGCGTGGTGGTAATTCCGAAGAATACCGAGATCCAGGCCGGTGCGCACATCGGTCCCGAATGATTTCGGTTAAGAATTTTGAGTATTTATTTACTTGACATCTGCCTGCCATGAGAATACACTCAATTTTGGTTGGGGAGTAGCCGCCTGCGCTCCTTAATTGCAGGATGGATTGTCGTCATATCATTGGTCGAAAGGCCATCGGCATTCCATGCGCTTCCAAGCGTTGGCAAGACCACCACGAATATTCGTGGTGGTCTTTTTTCTTCACCCACTTCTTTAGCGGAGATTTTAATGTCGACTGAACTAAAAATAGGAAATATCGGAAGCATCGAGCAAAAAGGCTGGCATGCATTGGGCACAGAGGATGTTCTGCGCGATCTCGAGGCGCATGATAATGGTTTATCTTCCGAAGAGGCCGCACAACGTTTACACCAATACGGACACAATCAATTACATGAAGCCCCGCGTCCGGGCCTGCTGGCAACGCTCTGGGACCAGCTAAATAATTTTGTCGTGATCTTGTTGATCGTAGCCTCCATTATTTCAGCGTTACTTGGCGAATGGGTGGATGCCTCAGCTATTCTGGCAATCGTTATACTGAATACATTGTTGGGCATTATTCAGGAACGACGAGCCGAAGAAGCATTGGCCGCATTGAAACGGCTGGCAGCACCTGATGCACAGGTTTTACGCAACGGACATCGCACGACTGTCCCTTCGCGAAATCTTGTGCCTGGTGATATTGTTTTCCTAGAAGCCGGAAACTATGTTCCCGCAGATTTGCGCCTGCTGGAAGCCGTCAACTTGCGCGTCGAAGAGGCCTCGCTCACAGGCGAGTCCCTGCCGGTGCAGAAGAACGCGGCCACAGTCCTGGGAAGAAGCGTTCCGCTCGGCGACCGAAAGAACACCGCTTTCATGGGCACTCTCGTCGCATACGGGCGCGGACGCGGCGTCGTCACCAGCACCGGGATGCACACCCAATTAGGTCTGATCGCCCGCATGTTGGAAAACGTGGAAACCGAAGAAACGCCCTTGCAGCGTCGTCTCGATCAATTGGGGCAAACGCTCAGCATCGGGGCTTTGTTCCTGGTGGCGGTTGTATTCGTTGTTGCCTTGATCAATTACACCAACATCGGGAACCTGTTCTTAAACCCTCTCGCTTATATAAAAGAAAACCTGAAAGAAATCACGGATGTATTTATTATCGCCATCAGCCTGGCCATCGCGGCAGTGCCTGAAGGACTCCCCGCCGTTGTGACAATCAGCCTGGCGCTTGGGATGCGCGAAATGATCCGCCGCCACGCGCTAATCCGCAAGCTGGCTTCCGTTGAGACGCTTGGATCGGCGACTGTGATCTGTTCCGATAAAACCGGCACGTTGACGCAGAACGAAATGACGGTCACACGCTTGTGGACGGATGGAAAATTCATTGAAGTAACCGGCACGGGTTATGTTCCGCAAGGCGAATTTACGATCGAGCAAAGGCCTATTGAGATTGCCAATTATCCCGCTGCGCTGACATCCCTCTGGCTGGGCGTCTTGAACAATGACTCACAACTTGAAGTCACCGGCGCAAGCGATATGCAACAGACTTATCGCGTGGTCGGCGACCCGACCGAAGGAGCCTTGATTGTCGCTGCTGCCAAGGCGGGCGTTTTGCACGTTGATATTAATGATGCCTATCCTCGCGAAAACGAAATACCATTCGACTCAGAACGCAAGCGCATGGTCACAGTCCACGATGTGCGCAATCCAAAACCCGAAGATCCTTCGCCATTTTACGATAAAAAAATTCGCAGCTGGGACGTGATCGCTGTCAAAGGCGCGCCGGATGTAGTGCTGGATTTGTGTACTCGCTATCAAACCATGAACGATGTGTCCAAGCCGCTGATGGCCAAAAAGCGCAAGGAAATCATTGCCGCTAATGATGCGATGACAGCAGATGCCCTGCGTGTGCTAGGGCTGGCTTATCGAGTCGAACGCGACGTCCCGGATGATCCCAGCAAAATCGTTACGGAAAAACTCGAAAAGGATCTGGTCTTCGTCGGACTGGTCGGCATGATTGACCCCGCGCGCGAGGAAGTCAAACCCGCACTAGAAAGAGCGCGGCGGGCAGGCATTCGCACAATCATGATCACTGGCGATTATCCCAACACCGCACGTGCCATTGCCGATGAGATCGGCCTGCTCAAACGCGGACGCAAAGTCGCAACCGGCGCGGACCTGGATGCGATGAGCGATAAAAAATTAATCCGCGAGATCGAGAAGACGGATGTTTTTGCCCGCGTTTCACCGGAACACAAAATGCGCATCGTAAATGCCTTGCAAGCCAATAACGAAATCGTGGCGATGACCGGTGACGGAGTCAACGATGCGCCCGCCATCAAACGCTCCGACATCGGCGTGGCGATGGGCATCACCGGCACGGACGTCGCTAAAGAAACCGCCGACATGGTGCTGACCGATGACAACTATGCCAGCATCGTCGCGGCAGTCGAGCAGGGACGCATCATTTATTCCAACATCCGCAAATTTGTTTTCTTCCTGCTGTCGTCCAATGTGGCCGAGATCATGGTCATCTTCCTTGCCACGCTGGCAGGCTTGCCCGCTCCGCTGACCGCCATTCAACTCTTGTGGCTCAATCTCATCACTGACGGCGCACCCGCGCTGGCGCTCGCCATGGAAAGAGGCGATCCCGATATTATGTCTCACAAACCGCGCGCCAAGAGCGAACCGATCATTAATCGCATCATGGGCGTGGGGATCACTATACAGACCATAGCGCAGACCAGCGCGGTCTTAATGGCCTTTGGACTCGGATTGATCTGGCATCTTGAAGCAGGCGCACTCGTGCCTCGAGGCATGAATCCTGTTTTGTATTTACTCCACCACGATTGGCGCGGGGTGGATATTCAAACCGCAGAAACAATGGCCTTCGTCACGCTCTCGCTGTGCGAACTTTTCCGCGCATACACCGTCCGCTCGGAGCGCGCTTCCATTTTTCAGATCGGGATTTTCTCCAACAAATACATGCAATACGCGGTTGGCCTTTCGATTGCGTTGCTTTTGATCGTCTGCGGCGTCCCGTTCCTGCAACCGATCTTCAACACACACTTCCTGTCATTCACTGAATGGAGTGCAGTGCTTGGGCTTTCCTTGATCCCCGCCTTTTCCGAGGAAGTCACCAAATTCTTTTTACGAAGACAAAAAGAATGAACTCGAAAGTAATCAATTACGGATCACGTAATACGTATTACGTGATCCGTAATTCTTTAACGACATATGTTTTTCGATGGATCGGCGAATATCCCAGCCGTTTCAGTGCGAGACGATGAACCTGCGTGCCGTACCCTTTATGTTTTCCAAGCTGATAGCCGGGATGCTGCGCGTCCAATTCGCGCATCAACGCATCACGCGCCGTCTTCGCCAGCACGGACGCGCAGGCAATGCTCAGGCAGCGCGCGTCGCCTTTGACGATGGATGTCTGGGAAATATCCAGTTCGGGGAGTTCGAGTCGAAAATCGGTGAGAAGATAATCGGGAATTAAAGATATTGCTTCAAGCTCGCGCATTGCGGCTAGGCGCGTCGCGGCAACAATGCCAAGCGAATCTATTTCTTCAGCGGAGGAAAAGCCAACCGCGTGAGCCAATGCAACTTCCTTGATGCGCGGTGAAACGGAATCACGCGCCAGCGGAGTCATCTGCTTGGA
>JAMDBC010000162.1 GCA_023484185.1 Chloroflexota bacterium
CGTTTTTTGTACGGTTAGATGGACGAGAGGTCAAAGGGTATAATTTGTTAGTCTTCTAGTCAGGTAGTCCGCTAGTCTGTTAGTCGCTTACCAGACCGGAAGACAAGCAGACTAAAAGACGAGGAGACCAACCATGACCGGACTGTATTTTGAAGAATTCAGCGTGGGACAAAAGATCATGACGGTGGGCCGCACGGTCGCTGAAAGTGACATCATGACCTTTGCCGGACTCTCCGGCGACTACAACCAGATCCACACCGACGCGGAGTTCAGCAAGTCCACGCCGTTTGGTCAGCGCATCGCACATGGACTTTTGGGCTTGTCCATCGCTTCGGGCCTCGCCATGCGGACGGGGATTCTCGAAGGCACGGTCATGGCTTTCCGCGAGATCAACGAATGGAAATTCGTCAAACCCGTTTTCATCGGCGATACACTGCATGTTGAATTAACTGTCACTGAAACCAAAGCTTTGCCGCGCATCGGCGGCGGATCGGTGACGATTGCGCTGGATGTAAAAAACCAACACGATGATACCTGCCAGCGCGGCACATGGAATGTGCTCGTAATGGCCAAGCCCAAGTAACTCTTTTACAGGATACAATGCAGATTAAACACAAAGCGATGCGAAGTACGCACAAGCTTTCCTGTGAGTTCCTGGTGTCGAAAATTAAAACAAAAATCACGACGCGATGCCGTGATTTTATGGGCAAGAAAGATGGACTCTACGCGACTGACTTGCTCAGCGTTTTGATACACTTGGCGCACAGCACTTTCTTGACCATGCGTCCGTTCTGCAGCACAGACACTTTTTGCAGATTGGGCTTGAATTTGCGATTGGTGGCGCGCAAGGAAAATGAGCGGTTATGCCCGAAAGCGGTCGCCTTGCCGCAGGTTGCACATTTAGCCATCGTTTACGTTCCTTTCCTACAAATGATTCCAGTACTGCCCGGTTTTTGAAGGCACGGCATTTTACCACAGAATATACCCTTCCTCAACACAAGTTGTTGTGGGGGGTTACGAAACCAGTATTAGACTTTGTTGGCATTAGATTTTGGAGAGGGTTTATCCACAGAGTGCACACGCGTGCCTGCGCACGGTGCAGGCAGATTTCGCCGATTTTTTCTCGAATCTGTTTAATCTGCGTCATCTGTGGATTATTGCCGATAATATCTACTTGTAACCAGCAAAGCCGATTCGGGTTAATTCAATAAGCAGTAAAATGGTACGAGAGGACACCATGGGCACAGAAACCACTTCATTAGGCGGCATTCACATTTCACCGAATGCCATTGCGACAATTGCATATCATGCCACGCTGGAATCGTACGGCGTGGTAGGGCTGGCACCGAAGAACCTGGCCGAAAATCTGGCGCAGACGATTACGCACGAACCGGCGCGCGGCGTTTCTGTCCGCTACGACGGCGAGAACATTGACATTGACATCTTCGTTATCATCGAATTCGGCACGCGCATCAACTCGGTGGCAGATAGCGTGGCCAACACGGTTAAATTCCATGTAGAGAAAGCGCTGGGTATGGCAGTACATGAAGTCAACGTGCATGTGGCCGGATTGCGCGTCAGCAACTCGGATTAGGAGACGAACCAAGATGGTTGTGGATACTGCTCGTCTCGATAAGTTGCGTCATCGGCCGTTCGACGGGCAGGCTGTAAAGCGCCTCGTTGAAGCCGGATTGACCTGGCTTAAAACCAATCAGCAAACGGTGAACTCGCTAAACGTTTTTCCGGTTCCCGATGGCGACACCGGCACAAACATGACGTTGACCATGACTTCGGCCTGGAATGAGATCAAGGATTCGGGTGAGAAGCACGCGGGCAAGATGGCGGCCATGGTCGCCAAGGGCGCGTTGATGGGCGCGCGCGGCAATTCGGGCGTGATCCTTTCACAGTTGTGGCGCGGCTTTGCACGCGGCATTCAGGATTCGGAAGTGATTGACGCGGCCTCGTTGGTCAAAGGTTTTATGGATGCACGCGACACTGCCTACAAAGGCGTGGTCAAGCCTGTCGAAGGAACGATCCTGACAGTTTCGAAGGATACGGCAACCGCGGCAGAGGCCGCGCTGGCTGAGATGCAGGATCCGATCGAAGTCCTGGCGTGCTGCGTATCGGCCGCGGATGCGTCCGTGGCCCGCACCCCGGACCTGCTTCCAGTCCTGAAACAGGCCGGCGTCGTCGACTCGGGCGGTAAGGGATTGTTCTTTATCCTGGAGGGAATGCTGCGGCACATCTATGGCGAATCGCTGGACGCTCCGATCTCATCCGTGCAACCACTTTCGTCAATGAATTTGGAGAATGCCAGGCAGGAAGTTGAAGAAGGTCAGGATTACGAAGTTGTCGTGGACTTCTTCCCAAGCAATCAATTCGAGTTGCATAGATTCTATGGCAGGCTGGAAGAGATGGGCACGTCTATTCAAGTGGGCGAAGGCGAAGGGATGTATCGCATGCACATTCACGTGCCGCTCGATAAACGTTACGAGCCGATTGATTACATCATGGGCATCGGCACGATCACTAAAGTAGCGATGGAAAACCTCACCGCCCAGATGGACGAGCTGGATTCAAAAACCAAAAGTTCGAAGCTCGAGTTGGCAACCATCGAACCCGGACAGATCGCGGTCGTGGCGGTTTCACCGGGACCCGGCTTGAGCCGCATCTTTGCCAGTTTGGGCGTGTCCGCCATCGTCGGCGGAGGCCAGACGATGAATCCATCCACCAAAGATATTCTCGATGCGTTCGAGAATCTTCCGACCGATAAAGTCATCATTCTGCCGAATAATAAAAATATTATCCTGGCGGCCGACCAGGCCAAAGATGTGACCGTGAAGAGCGTGCAAGTCGTACCGAGTAAAACTATCCCGCAGGGATTGGCCGCCATGCTCTCGCTCAACCCGGACGGGGATTTGGATTCCGTTGCCGAAAAAATGACCAGAGCCTTGAGCGCGGTCAAGACCGGCGAGATCACAATTGCCACGCGCTCGGTCGAGATCGACGGCGTGAAAGTGAAAGAAGGCCAGGTGATTGCATTGCTGGACGGAAAATTGGTCGTCTCTTCAAGCTCAGTCGAGGAAGGCGTATTGGCTTTCCTTAAAAAAGTCAAAGCCGAAACGTATGAGCTCATCACGCTCTTCTACGGCGAAGATTTTTCACACGCCGAATCGAATAGCGTGGCCGATCTGATCCGTGAAAAATATCCAGATCAGGAGATTGAAGTCCAGGAGGGCGGACAACCGTATTACCAGTTTATTATTTCGGTGGAATAGTGATCGGTAATTAGGAAATTGGGAGTCGGGAGTCGTGACGGTTTTGACTCCCGATTCTTTTTCTTCAAACAGTTAATAGACCTCTTGCAAAGTCGTAAATATATTCTTGCCGTCCATCTGCCGTCCGAGAATTTTCGCTAGTCTTCACGAATTGATCTTTAAAATTCGCGGGAATTCGCGCAGATTAGCGGATGACAAAACAGCGATACATCACTTATGCAAGAGATCAAATCTGTGAAATCTGTGGATTATTTTGAATAAAGTCAAATGTGAAATATCTATGGCTGGAACAATGAAATTAGGCCTTGTTACCGACTCGACCTCTGACCTTCCCCAATATTTGATCGAACAACACGAAATAGAAGTTGTGCCCGCGATCTTGATTCTGGAAGGCAGGCAATACGCGGATGGACAGGGTATCTCACGCGAAGAATTCTATGCGCGCCTGCCGGACTTCAAAACGGCCCCCACGACCGCGGCGCCCTCCATCGGGGAATTTTCTGAACGCTATGAGAAATTGCTCAGCAAAGGCTGCGACCATATTCTCTCGATCCATGCTGCGGGCGCGCTGACGGCCATTCTAAATGTGGCGCGCCAGGCTGCGGATGGATTTCCGAACTGCATCACAACGATAGACAGCTTGTCTCTTTCAATGGGAATCGGCTTTCAAGTTCTCGCTGCCGCCGAAGCCGCCGAGAATGGACTCAAGGCCGCGCTCGCCGCCATTGAATCGGCGCGCTCGCGGCTGAATGTTTTCGCCGTGCTGGACACATTGGATTATCTACGCCGCAGTGGACGCGTCCCCGCCGCCGTGACGATGCTCGGATCAGCACTGAGCATCAAGCCACTGATCGAAGTGGCGGACAGCCAGGTCAAAGCCATCGGCGCGGTGCGGACAACTCGTCAGGCCAACGAACGCATGATGAATTTTTTGGAATCTTGGGGAAAATTGGAACGGCTGGCGATTCTGCACACCGGCGCAGAAGCGCGGGCGCGTGAGTTCCTGCGCCAGGTGATGAACGAGATCAGCCAGTCTGTGCCGCGCGAGATCATGATATTGAACGTGACCACTGTGATCGGCACGCACGCCGGTCCGAACGGGTTGGGGTTCGCGGCGGTGAGGAAGTAATAGTTTGATTGGGCTTGAATCAATAAGTTAGCAAAAGCCTGTCTGAAACCTTTTCCCCTTCAAGTGTTTTGCCGTTCATTTGAAAACGTTTAAGCATCGAGTGGCCGATATCAATCATGATTTCATGCTTAAACAAGCCATTAGGAATAGGCAAATCACAAATCATATTGCCCGAGCGTTTAGTCCCATCAATACTAAGAGCTACATAAACGCCCCTTGATTTACATTCTTGAATGACAAAAAGAAGATGATCTAAACTGAATGCTTGTGCGCCGTACAAAATTGCTTGACTATAAGTGTAAGGCGGGTCACAATATACTAGATCACCGGGTTTAGCTATATTCATAGCTTCTTCAAAATCTAGGTGCAAAAAGGTGGTTCCTGAAGTTCGCTTATGCCATTCATCAACTCTTCGAGCAAAACTTTCTGGAGAAATCGGATTGTGAATACCGCATGGCGTGGACATATAACCATCTGCCTTGCGAAATCGAACAACCCCGCCATAACAAGAACGCGTCAAAAATAGTAAATCTGCGCCATTTGGATTTTTGTTATAAGATGCTTTGATTTGTTCGTAAACTTCAACTTTATCTATTTCAAACTGGCATTCCCAACGAGAGCGATACCATTGTTTGACTATTTCGGGAGAGTCTTTTAGTGTCTGCCAGATTTCAATGAGTGGAGTGAAGGTATCAGAGGCGATAGCGCTCTTTGGAACTAAAGTGCCGAGAATACCACCACTACCCAGAAAAGGCTCAAAATACGTTCCGAATTTAATGGGAAAATAAGAGATAATCTCATGGGCAAAGCGTTGTTTACTGCCAATCCACTTTAAAAGAGATGTGTTAAATGGTTTAACTTGGCGCGTTTTATTCGTGCCAGTTTGAAATAGATAAAGTTGAGATGTATCTTTCAGCGTTTTCATAAGCATCTACTATACCATTATTCTTTTTAGAGAATATCCTAATTTAGGATATTTGTCAATAGGTAAGAAAATGAAAATTTCAAACATAAGTCATCAACAAGAGAAACTACAAATATTGCTTAGAAGAATTCGCCAAGATAAAGAAATTCGCCAAATTGAATTGGCTGAAAAACTAGGTGTGCCGCAATCATTTGTCAGTAAATACGAATCAGGAGAACGTCGTCTTGATATTTTGGAAATTAGGCAAATATGCAAGAAGGTCGGAATATCCCTAGAGGATTTTGTTCGACAATTGGAGGAGACTTTGAATGAAACCAAATGATACTTTCCAAAATTTGCCCAAGAATTTTTGGGCAAGTGTTCGCCTAATAAGCCAAGAGGTTGGCTATACTGAAAAGAAAACTGGGCAAATCAAAATTCCATCGGCCGACCAGATTGAATTTCGGCTTGAGAAATTTGGTATTGACTCTAATCGTCTTCTAGCTCAAAAAGCAGGAACCAGGAAGTTTGGAACGCTCTTGGAAGACTATTTTTCATACCGGGCAGATGTCCTGAATGGATATGCTGAACCACGATTGATGGATGCAAAAAGAGCAAAAGCCGTCTTCAAGAGTCATTTTTCTAAATTTCAACCAACACGACCTATTCCAATGAATAAACAGAAAGGCACAAAGAAAGCGCCTGCTTATTTAACAGGTCTTGTAAACATGCTAATTGAAGCTAATTCACAAGGCTTGCCTTTTGACTATGATCCACATCAGCTAACAATTATTACTAAAGAAGGTTTGCCGGTAAGAACTTTAGCTCGTCGTGTAGATGGCGCATTTCCCAGCAGCGTTAATCCTATAGCAATTTGGGAAATCAAAGAATACTATTACACAACGACTTTCGGAAGCCGTGTTGCAGACGGTATTTATGAGTCGCTTTTGGATGGATTGGAACTTGAAGAACTTCGAGAGCATGAACTTGTTGACGTAAAACATTATCTGATAATTGATGCCCATGATACATGGTGGAAACAGGGAAAATCCTACCTTTGCAGAATTGTTGACATGCTGCATATGGGCTTAATAGACGAAATTCTATTTGGTTATGAAGTAATTGAGAGATTGCCCGTTCTCGTTAAAGAATGGGTGCAGATTCTCAACCAAAGGTAGATTATCGGATTGCTAATGGCCTAATGGTAAAATAACTCTCATATGTTGCCTTCATTGGAGAAACTCCGCAAATTTTTTCGCCTTGAACACGGGAATGGATATAACAACACCGCCATTATCGGCGGTCTTGCCAAAATGCTCGACTTCTGGGAAGCCGAAGCACGCGCTGATGGCGTGACCGAGGAAGTCATTCAGGCTGTTGTTTCGCGCCTGCGTTCTTACGATGGTCTGAAACCCGATGGCCGCGCCGACGCGCTCAAAGGCCTGTGGAAACGCATCCAGAATCAATATCCCGACGATCAGCAAAAAACTGCGCAAAGGGCTGAACAAAAAACACACTCTCCTCAAGAACCAAGGCCTCAACAAACCAGGCCTGAAGGTCAGGCCCAACCGCGTCCTGTTCAGCAACAAAGACCGGCCGCACCCTCGCGCGCTGAATCCGCACCAGGCGGCAAACACAGTCAGACGCCCGCCGCGCTCAACGCCGCATTGACCGTTTTGCAGGGCGTCGGTCCGCGGCATTCGCAAACGCTGGCCGAACTTGGAATGTCAACCCTCGGCGACATGCTCTATTATTTCCCGCGCCGCTACGAAGATTATTCACAACTCAAGCCCATCAAAAGTTTATGGTACGGCGAACAGGTCACGGTGATCGGCACGGTGCAATCCATTCACACCCGGCCGATACGCGGCGGCAAAGCCAGCATCGTCGAGATCATCATTTCGGATGGCACGGGTGCACTGCGACTCTCGTGGTTCAACAATCCATGGATCGCGAATCGTCTCAAAGAGGGCGAGCAAATTTCCGTCTCCGGATCCGTTGAACAATATCTTGGCCGCCTCGTCATGAACCAGCCGGACTGGGAGCCGGTCGAGATCGAGCATCTTCACACCAACCGTATCGTCCCCATTTATCCGCTGACTGCCAAGATTACGCAGAAGTGGCTTCGCAATTTGATGAAGCAGGTCGTCACATATTGGGCGCCCGCCGTTGTTGATTCACTGCCCGACAGCACGCGCAACGCCGCTGGACTTTTGCCTCTTGGTCAGGCTTTGCTCCAGGCACATTTTCCCGATTCGCAGGAACAACTCAAAGCCGCGCGTGAACGCCTGGCCTTCGACGAAATTTTCTTTTTGCAAATGGGAGTGCTTCGCCAGAAGCACGACTGGAAACAAGCCGATGCGCGCCGCTTCCCTGTCCCGGACGAGTGGCTGGGTGCGCGTTTAACCAACCTGCCCTTCACGCTGACAAATGCACAGCAACGCGTCATCAGCGACATCCGCGCTGACCTTGATTCTGGCAAGGCCATGAATCGACTCTTGCAGGGCGATGTCGGTTCGGGGAAAACTGTCGTGGCCGCGATTGCCGCCGCGATCATCACGAACAATAACTCGCAAGCCGCCATCATGGCGCCGACCGGAATTCTGGCGGAACAACATTATCGCAACTTCACCAATCTGCTGGCAGGCGAAAACGGAATCATGCAACCGGACGAGATTCGCTTGCTGGTCAGTGACACGCCTGAGTCGCAGAAGGAAGCGATCCGCAATGGATTGGTTGAAGGCAGAATCAAAATCGTCATCGGCACGCACGCAGTCATTGAAGGCCCGGTCCAGTTTAAAGATTTGGAACTTGCGGTGATTGATGAACAACATCGCTTCGGCGTCGAACAGCGCGCCGAGTTGCGCAACAAAGGCACGAACCCGCACCTGCTGGTGATGACGGCCACGCCGATCCCGCGCTCGCTGGCGCTGACGATTTACGGCGATCTCGATCTTTCGGTGATGGACGAGATGCCTGCCGGACGCCAGCCGATCGCGACGCATGTGCTCGCGCCGCAGGAACGTGAGCGCGCTTTCTCGATGATCCGTTCGCAGATCAAGGATGGAAGACAGGCGTTTATCATTTATCCGCTCATTGATGAGAGCGAGAAACTTGAAACCCTGCGCGCCGCGGTGGACGATCATGAAACGCTTTCAAAGGAAATTTTCCCCGACTTGAAACTTGGCCTTCTGCACGGGCGCATGAAGCCCGCCGAAGCGATCTTGTTCATCAAT
>JAMDBC010000121.1 GCA_023484185.1 Chloroflexota bacterium
GCATTATTGGTCAACGTCGATATCGTCGAGTTTTTCCCAGCGTTCGAGCATGTAAACGCAGGCATCCACGATCTCGGATAGATTATGCGGCGGAATGGAGGTTGCCATGCCGACTGCGATACCGGTCGCGCCGTTGACCAGCAAATTGGGAATGGCGGAGGGAAGCACGCTCGGCTCTTCGAGCGTGTCATCGAAGTTGGCGGTGAAGTCAACTGTATTTTTATTTAAGTCAGCGAGAATTTCTATGGCGGGTAAAGTAAGACGCGCTTCGGTGTAACGCATGGCCGCAGGCGGATCGCCATCCACCGAACCGAAGTTGCCCTGACCATCCACGAGCAATGTGCGTAAAGAGAAATCCTGTGCCATGCGCGCCATGGCTTCGTAAACAGCCGAGTCGCCATGCGGGTGATATTTGCCCAGAACTTCGCCGACGATACGAGCGGACTTTTTGTAAGCCGTGTCTGCGCGAATGCCCATGTCATACATCGCATACAAGATGCGGCGTTGCACAGGCTTGAGGCCATCGCGCGCGTCTGGCAACGCGCGCGCCACGATGACAGACATGGCGTAATCGAGATACGCCTGCTGCATTTCGTGGTCAATATCTATTTTGCGAACTAAACCAAGTTCCATGGAAACTCCAAAGATTCGACCCCTCCCCGACCCTCCCCATTTTCCAAAAGAAAATGGGGAGGGTGACCGAAGGTCGGGTGGGGTAGTGAATGAATGTTCTATTTGCGGGCTTATCTTACGGGGAAAGAGGAAAGGCGTCAAGTGGAAAGTCCCCTGCCAATTTGGCAGGGGACTTTTATATTTTTACAAATTACACATGCGCTTTACATTGCTATGATCGCTTCGATCTCTTCCTGCTTCTTGAACTGGCTCATATACAGGTTGTAATAGAAACCTTTTTCTTCAAGCAGTTCGTTATGCCTGCCGCGCTCGATGATCTCGCCATCGTTGATCACCAGGATCATGTCGGCGTTGCGGATGGTGCTCAAACGGTGGGCGACGACAAAACTGGTACGGCCCTTGAGCAATTTCTCCAAGGCCTTCTGGATCAGGCGCTCGGTGCGTGTGTCAACGGATGAAGTCGCCTCGTCCAGGATCAGGATGCGAGGATCCGCCAAAGCGGCGCGGGCAATCGAAAGCAGTTGCCGCTGTCCCTGAGAAAGACCCGAGCCGCGTTCGCCGAGAACGGTCTGATATTTTTCGGGCAGGCGTTCGATGAACGTGTCCGCGTGGGCGAGTTGCGCGGCGGCGATAACTTCCTCGTCGCTGGCATCCGGTTGCCCGAAGCGGATGTTTTCCATCACGGTGGTGCTGAACAGGAAGGTGTCCTGCAACACGACGCCGATCTGTTTGCGGAGACTCTCGGCGGTCACATCACGTACATCGGTGCCATCGATTAGGATAGAGCCAGCAGTCACATCGTAGAAGCGCGGGATGAGATTGATAATAGTGGTCTTGCCTGCACCGGTCGGACCAACGAGGGCAATGGTTTGCCCGGGTTGAGCTGTGAAGTTGACGCCTTTCAAAACAGGCTCGCCTTCCTTGTATTCCGCGGTCACATTTTTGAATTCCACTTTGCCGTTGATGGCGGTCATTTCTTTTGCGTTCGGGTCATCAACGATGGCGGGTTTTTCATCGAGGATGCCGAAGATGCGTTCTGCGCCGGCGATTGCGCTCTGAATGTTGCCCCACAGCACAGATATTTGTTGGATGGGTTGGTTGAAGCGCTGGACATACGCCAGGAAGGTGATGATCAGGCCGAGTGAAACGGCGGTGCCGAACAAGTTTGCGCCATTGAGCAAGGCCAGACCACCCGCGCCAACAACAATTGCCAATGCCACATAACCCAAAGCTTCCAGCGCGGGAGAAAGCGCCGATGTAAAGACCACGGCGTTTACGTTGGCGTCACGGTTGGCAGCGTTGGTGATGTTGAACTGGTCAATATTCTCTTCGGCGCGATTGAAAGCCTGCGCCTCGCGCACTGCCGAAATGCTTTCCTGCAGGCTGGCATTGACCGAGCCCATCTCGGTGCGGGTCTTGCGAAATGCCTTGCGGGCCTGATCAGAAAAATACAACGTGACGATTATCATGATCGGCGTGACCGCCATGCTGAGCAATGCGAACGGCAGGTTCTGGGTCAGCATGTTGTACGCGATCCAGACCAGCAGGAGCGAACCGCTGGCTACGTTGACCAACGCAAAGCTGATGGCCTGATTGATGGTCTCGGTATCGTTGGTGATGCGGCTCATCAAATCACCGGCTTCGTGTTCGGCATAGTAACCGATTGGCAGGCGGTGCAGGTGCTCAAAGACTTCGGTACGCAAATCGCGCAGAACGTGCTGACCGGCCCAGGTCATTGAGAAGAAAGTCGCGCCCATTAGAATGGCACCCATCACATACAGCGCGATAATCAACAGGATCATGCGCACGAGACCAGCGGTACGCTCGTCAGTGGTAATAGTGCCATCTGTTTTGGGAGCAGCCAGGCTGCCCAATGCGAAGACATTTTTAATTATGGTCTGCGTAATGCCAGTGGGTTGTTTATCTGCCGCCAGCCAGCAGTTCGAGCTGGATGCGCTCTGGCTGGCCGCGCTCGAAGCGCCCGGCAAATTAAAGCCGCTGGCCGCGACTGCCGGGGAAAGGTAACAGTCCACCAATTCACCGGTCAGTTCAGGATTGGTTACCTGTGCCCATGTCGAAATAACGACGAACACAACGGCGGCCAGTAACGCCGGCCAGAACGGGCCAAAATGCTTCGCCAAGCGGCCAAGCGTTTCGCTCGTGCTTTGGGGTTTTGATGTTTCCTGGTTAAGAAAGCCGCTGTGGCGGCCGGGTCCACCCATCATAGTAAATTCTCCAATCTAAAAGTCTAAGCGTGTTGTTTATCGTCGAGCAATTGGGAACTGTAAATCTCGGCGTAAATTTCGTTTTCTTCCAGCAGTTCGGCATGTTTGCCAATGGCGGCCACCTTGCCCTTATCGAGCACGATGATCTGGTCGGCATTCATGACGGTGCTGATGCGCTGGGCGATCACAAATGAAGTGCGGCCCTTCATCAACTTGTCGAGCGCGCTTTGGATGACGGCCTCGGTGCCGAGGTCCACGCTGGAGGTTGAGTCATCCAAAATAAGTATTCTCGGATTGAGCAGCAGCGCGCGCGCGATGGCGACTCTTTGCTTCTGACCACCCGACAGCGTGGTACCGCGCTCGCCGACGGGCGTTTCATACCCTTCGGGGAAGGACGTGATGAAGTCGTGAGCCGCCGCCGCTTTGGCCGCCGCGAAGATTTCATCATCTGTGGCTTCGGGTTTGCCGAAGGCGATATTGTCGCGGATGCTGCCCGAGAACAGAGTCGTCTCCTGCAACACGATCCCGATCTGGGCGCGGAGGGATTCGAGTTTTACATCCCGCAGATCGTGTCCATCAATCGTGATGCGTCCATCGGTGGGATCATAGAAGCGAGGCAGTAAGTTGATGATGCTGGTCTTGCCGGAACCGGTCGCGCCTAACAGCGCAATCGTCTGACCAGGTTTGGCTTCAAAGCTGACCTTATCCAATACCGGCGCGCCTCCACCGACATAACGGAAAGAGACATCTTCGAAATTGATATTGCCTTCAACCTGCGGCAGTTCAATCGCACCAGCCTTGTCGGTCACATCGGACTTCGCATCCAGAATTTCGAAAATGCGTGTGGCCGATGCGGCGGCTTGTCCGAACTGGGTGATGATGAAACCAAGCTGTGCCACCGGGAAGAAGATGAAGATCAGGTACATGCTAAATTCCTGCCATTCGCCAAGTGTCAGCGTGCCGAGGATGATCTCCTTGCCGCCGACGTACAGCGTGGTGGCCTGGCCCAGGTTGGCGATCAGGAACACCAGCGGCATCAGAAAAGTGAACAGACGTGCAATGACGATCTGTTGATCCATCAAATTATCAGCCGCGACGTTGAACTTGACTTCCTCGCTCTTCTCGCGTGTGAAGGCTTTGACGACCTTGATGCCTGCCAGGTTTTCCTGAAGGATCGTGTTCAGCGCGGAGAGTCTTTGTTGAACGCGGTTGAAAAGCGGCTGGCTGATGGTACCGAAGAGCATGAATAATATCAACGCCACCGGGATGATCCAGATGGTGGCCAGGGCCAGTTGGGCATTGGTTGTGAACAGGATGATGAGGGTAGCGGTCAGCAACACGAGCGCGCCAATGAGTTGCAGCAAGCCCTGACCTAAAAACAGGCGGACTTTTTCTACATCATCGGTGGCGCGGATCATAAGCTGACCGGTCTGGTTCTGGTCGTGATACGAGAATGACAGACGCTGGATCTTGGCGTACAGATCGTTACGCAGATCATACGCGATGGACTGCGAATTCTTCTCTGCCCAGAAGGCCTGCAGGAATGCAAAGAGTCCGCGCAACGCGGCGAAGCCGACGATGAACAATCCAGCGCGGACTAAATCGTCCGGCGCTGAGACTTTATCGGCGTTGAGTTGAGCGACGAGCTGGTCGCTGGTCATCGTTGCAGGGTAATTCAAAAATGTCAGGATCTTGGGCAGTGCGACTGACATGAATGCCGCAGGGATTTTGTTGAGCGCGTCCAACACGGTGGTGGCAATGACGCCCTTGGTCACGGCGTCAATGATGCTGCGGACCAAGCGCGGTACTGCCAATTGTGAGAGGGTCGCTATCAATAAGAAGATGTAAGGCAAAACTGCCTGCCAGCGGTAGTGGAATAGATAGCCAGCGGCGCGTCCGATGACGTTGCGTTGCTGGGTCATCGATGGGCGGGGCATACGTTTTGACATGGTTTGAGATGCTTGCACAGTTTAGTTCCTTTCAGTTCTTGAAATAGCGACAGTGGTCCTGATTGTTTATAAAATACTGTCGTGAATTGAATGTGAAGATGGAGCGGAAGTTCGGTGAATTATTGCGTTTGCTCTAATTTGGCGGCGGCTTCGGTCAGCATGGTCAGCGCAGCGCCGACTTTCGTGCGTTCTTCTGCGTTCAGGTTGGATACCAGTTCATCCACCCAGCGATAGCGCTGTTCGATCCCGCTTTCGATCAACTTCTTTCCCTTGCTGGAGAGTTTGATCAACTTGGCGCGCCGGTCATCGGGATCTTCGGCTCGTTCGATCAATCCGCTCTGGACGAGACGTTCCACCAACTGGCTGGCTGCGGCGTTCGAGACCTCGAAGCGTTCACTGATCTCTGAAATCCCGCACGAGCCTCTGTAGTGCAACTGCATCAAAATGCTGAACTGCGGCATGGACATGCCCGTCGCTTTGACATGGTGCGACCAGCCGCGCATGGAGCGGTGCATGAAAGTGTCCATCCATTTGCGGATGATCTTCGATAATTGAACTTGGTCGGTCATAGTTAAGCCTTCTTTTTAGTTAAGCGTGCTTAACTATATGTGCGGGTTAAGTTTTTGTCAAGCGAGGGGAGATTAGAGAAGTGTTAGAAGTTCATGGAATACTTGTATATAATAGTAGGAAGTTCCTATGGAATTAGATAATCAATTCACCGAACGGGAAAAAGAGGTCGCTAAGTTGTTGTTGCAAGGCAAGAGTAATAAACAAATTGCTCTTGCGCTCGATATTTCAAAAAGCACGGTTGAATTTCATTTGAAGAATATTTACCTAAAGCTTAATGTCAATTCAAGAACCGAAGCGGTATTGAACCTGTCGAAAAGCGACCTAAGGGAATCCGTAGGTCAAGAACTAAAAGAAAACCTATGGCAAGCCACAGGCGGTAAAACCACTCAATCAGAGTACAGTTCTCAGGCAAAACATTTCTTCGACCCAAAAGAGGAAAAAGACATGAAGAACCGTACCATGATTGCAATCGTATTGAGTGCCGTTGCGATTGTAGCAGTTTATGGAATGCTTGCGTATTTGCGATCTGCAAAGCTTGATCAGAATGCACACACCGCGCCTCTTACGCCAAACACAGAACAGCCCGTTCTTGCCGACACGCCCTACGTTGTTTTACAAGTGCCACCTGAAGCGTCCACGCGAAGTTATAATGAAGTTCTTCTGCTTTTACAAACGTCCAACGTTCCTTTTCATTATGCGGCAGATTTTATCGGGATAGGTTGTTTTGTGCCCAATGAGAAAAATCCGTGCGCTGAAACCGGCCCAATACCGTTCCCGGATGGCGAGTCGCTTTCTGGTTCCTCTGTATATTGGATGCCCGATGGAGAAAATGGGTTTTATGTTCGTGACAATCAAATTCTGGTTTTAAATCACCTGCAGAGAAAAGTTGCAGTAAGTGGCGTACTCGTTTCCAATATCCTGAAAACAGATTATCAAGCCCATATTTCTCCCGATGCCAGATGGATGGTGGAAAGTGTACAAGTAGATGATCCCTATGCCTCAGACTTAGTTTTGATAAAAACAACAACTGGAACAACCAGTAAACTCGATATTGGTTTGGATACTTGTTTCAAAACCCCAATTGGTTGGATAACACCCTCAAAATTTCTTTTTCGATGTGATATATCCATTGGAGCAACATCCAAGAAATATCTTACTGAGGTTCACTATTACACTTATGATGTTCTGGGTAATGAGTTGTTGGAAATTTCCTCTGGAACGGATATCGGCTTTGGGCCAATATCTCCCAATGGAAAGTATGTTATTCGTTACGAAAAACAGAACGGCTATTATATGAACTATTATGTGAAGGATTTGTCCAATAACCAGTTTCAATCTTCAAAACTTCCTGAAGGGCAGATGGTCTGGTCTCATGATTCCAGCAAGTTGGCAATTTTTACTGACAAAGGCGATCTTATCATCGCAAACTATGATGGCTCAAATCAAGAAAAAATATTCAGTTCAGGTTGGCAAGGTTATTTATCCATGGAGTGGTTTCCGGACGATAAATATATTGCTCTTATTGGTTCATCTAATGACTACTCATTAGCATCACAAATGATTATCTTGTCTACGAAAGGCGATATCATAAAATATGATCCCATTTCTACGACTGATGGATACAATATTGTTGGGATATCGCCTTTACCTGTGATAAAAAAATAAAAGATAACAAAAAGGGTAAAAGAAAAGGTGCGGAGAAAATCCGCACCTTTTTGGTTCTACTTGTTTCTTTGCAACGCCTGATAGATCGCGTTCGTCCCAAAGTCCAGCGAGGCGGCAGGGATTCTTTCATCAGCGGCGTGGATGACGCTGGAGAAATTAAAATCATCAGGCAGTTGCATGGGTAGGAATCCGTAGGTTTGGATTCCGAGCTTGGAGAAAAATCGTCCGTCGGTGACACCGCTCAAAAGCAACGGGACGGGCGTGCCGCTTGGGTCGACTTCACGCAGGATTCCGGCCAGGGTGTCGAAAAAGCCCATGTCGGGGTCAGCCGGTCCGGGGTCGAAATGAGCGACTTCCAGTTCCACATCCGCACCAACTATCTGGCGCATCTCGTTCAGCATGTCATCCGGCTTGAAGCCCGGAAGCAATCGTCCATCCAAATCCACGCTGACCCGACTCGGGATCACATTGATCTTTTCGCTGCCATGCAAAATCGTCGGGCTGAGGGTGTTATGCAAAAGCGGACGAAACACGCGCGCATTATCGCCCAACATGTTCAAAATATTTTCCGCCAGAGCAGGGTTAGTGAGCTGGCCGAGAAACAGGCCGTTCAAGCCGCCCAGCGCCGATGACATGGCGTTAAACATCAAACGCGCGGCGGGCGTGACGTGGATGGGCAATTGATGAGAATCAAGTTGTTGAAGGAATTGCGCCAGGCGCGCCATCGCACCGCCGCGCACCGGCATCGAACCGTGACCGCCCTGACCGTGCACTGTGGCGAGCATCGCGCAAATTTGTTTTTCAGCCACCTGGATCGGATAAAACCGCTTCTTTCCGACCGTGAGCGTGAACCCGCCAAATTCGCCGATCGCATACCGGATGCCTTTGAACTGCTCCGCATATTTTTCGACGAGGAACTTTGCACCGTAATCGCCGCCGACTTCTTCATCGCTGACGATGGCGAGGATCACGTCGCCCGGCAATTTTTGGTTTTCCATCTTTGCACGCAGGAACGCGGCCACCATCATGGCGACGCCGCCTTTCATATCGAGCGCGCCGCGTCCCCAAATGAATCCATCGACAAGTTTTCCATCGAACGGTGGATGAGTCCATTGCTGATTTGCAGTGGTGACGACGTCCACGTGGCCGTAGAGCAATAACGGCGCGGCGCGTCCTTCGCCGGAAAGATGGGCTACCAGGTTTGGACGATTTGGATCAAGCGAAAATATTTTGGTCTCGATCCCGGCCGCTTTCAGCAACCCATCGATGTAAGCAATACATTCAGCCTCATTGCCGGGCGGATTGGTGGTGTTGAATTGGATCAGTTTTTGCAATAATTCTGCTGGACGCTGGTGAATGAAAGTTATATTATTTGATGTTGACATAATTTTTCCTTTTTATGGATTTGTTTTGATTCTACTGCGCCCCCGCGGCGATGAGATAGCC
>JAMDBC010000161.1 GCA_023484185.1 Chloroflexota bacterium
CTGCGAACTCTATATTCTCTATGGTGAACATCTTTTATACAATATCAGTTAATAGTATCTTCTCAAAAAGAAGGGGGAAGTGGGGTGTTTTGGGCGAGGCACAGCCCGCCCAAAACACCCCACACCCCGCTTTATTGAAAAGATACCAAACAAAGATGAAAAAGTGCATTGGGAGTAAAATTAACCCCTACTGTGATGTATTAACTGCGTCTTCTCAAAAAGAAGGGGGAAGTGGGGTGTTTTGGGCGGGGCACAGCCCGCCCAAAACACCCCACACCCTGCTTTATCGAAAAGATACTATTAACTGATATTGTATAAAAGATGTTCACCATAGAGAATATAGAGTTCGCAGAGGTTTAAAGATTTTTTCTCTGTGTTCTCGGTGCGTTCTGTGGTGAACCTGTCCAGGTTGCCAAAATTTAGCTTTCGCGCAAACGAATCGAGGATTATGGAAGAGCCCATTTCCCAAGAACAACCCATAGAACCAGTGACCGAGGAGCGTACCAACCCTTTTGCCGCGCTTCGTCACCGAAACTTTCAACTGTACTTTGGCGGACAACTTATCTCGAACGCTGGAACGTGGATGCAGATCATCGCACAAGGCTGGCTGGTTTATCAACTCACTCACTCCGACCTGACGCTTGGCATTGTCGGCTTCGCGGCTGCCATCCCGACCCTGGTCATTTCTCCGTGGGGCGGCGTGATCGTGGACCGCGTTCCGAAGCGCAGTCTGCTTATTATCACGCAAGCTTCTGCCATGCTGCTTGCGTTTGTCCTTGCCGTGCTGGCTTTTACAAACATAGTGCGGGAATGGCACATTATCTTGTTGGCGGCCGGGCTGGGAATTGTCAATGCCTTCGACGCTCCAGCGCGTCAGGCTTTCGTCGTCGAGATGGTTGGCAAGGATGATTTGCCAAATGCCATTGCTTTAAACTCGATGATGTTCAATAGCGCCCGCGTCATCGGCCCAGCGGTTGCGGGTATCTTGTTGGCGATATTGGGTGCAGCCTGGTGCTTCACGATTAATGGGATTTCATTCCTGGCAGTGATTATAGGGTTATGGGCAATGCAGCTCAAACCCCATGTTCCGAGGCGTCAGGTAGAGTCTCCGTGGATGCAGTTGAAGGGTGGGCTTAATTATGTTTCCAAACATTCTGACCTGTCCGGGTTATTGTTGCTGGCGCTGATCTTCAGCGTGTTCGGCATTTCTTATTCCACCATTCTCCCGGCTTTTGTGGAGCAGATTTTAGAGCAGGGCGCTGCCGTTTATGGCTGGATCACCGCAGCAACGGGCGTCGGGGCTGTGACCGGCGCGTTCATGATCGCCAATCACCATGGACCGAAGTGGCGTGGTTCGTGGTTGAGGTGGTCCAGCATTGCCTTTCCCTTGATCCTGACGGCATTTGCTTTCGCAACGTTTTTCCCTGTAAGTCTCGTACTTGCCTTTGGGCTGGGGGTTGGTTTCATGATGGAATTTACGCTGATCAACACCTTGTTACAAACCCGCGTTGACGATGACTTGCGCGGCCGTGTGATGGGTTTATATACGCTGACATTTTTCGGCTTTGCCCCCTTTGGCAACCTGGCTGTTGGCGCGCTCTCGGAGCGGATCGGGTTAAGTTCTGCGATGACTTTGTTTGCAATGATCGGTTTGGTTCTGTCGTTGGCGGTGTTGAGAAAGTTTCGGCAGATCTCAAGCCTGCCATAGATCTAAAGATAAAATGCAAAGACGCAGAGTCGCAGAAGTAATAAAGAGTCCACTTCGCTTTTATTTATTTTTCCAGACCGTGAAATCCTTCAAAACCGAACCGCCGATGAATTCGCGCACGATGGAATTCTCAGGAATAAGTTCCGGCTGAAGCGGCAGGAACCATTCGAGGAAGGCCAGCAGGCGTTTGGCTTCGATGAACTCAGGTGTGCCGTGCGGGACCTGGCGAAGTAAAGGCTCGGCCAGCGGTTTGAGCGCAGACAGTTCATAGACCAGCGCAGAGTTGAACATTACGTCCGCGTTTTCCTGATACGGGAAGATGTGTATCTTCTCGCCGCGGCGGACAGACTCCCAGCGCGAGATGGTTTGCGCCGCGGAGTAGCCGCGTTCACGCGCGTCGCGCACGATGCGCCGGATGAGGCGCGTGTCCGTGGTGGAGACGCGGTTGTGGCGGTCGAGGTTGAGCTGGGTCAGGGCCGAGGCATAGATCTTGAACGCGCGTCCGGCCAAAGTCGAGGGCAGGAGGCGGGGGTCGAGTCCGTGGATGCCTTCCATGATGACAGGCTGGCCGCGTCGCAGTTGAAGATGCAAGCCCGCTTCGCTTTGTCCCGTCTTGAAGTTATAACGCGGCAATTGAACCCTTTTGCCCGCCAGCAATTGTTCGAGATGCTCGGCGATCAACGGCAGGTCAACCGCTTCGAGCGATTCGAAATCAGGCTGGCCATCGGAGCCAAGCGGCGTTTTGTCGCGGTCGAGGAAATAATTATCGAGTTCGAGCGGATAAGGCGAAATACCCAGCGCGAGGAGTTGAACTGTGAGGCGGCGCGAGAAAGTCGTCTTGCCTGAAGATGTGGGGCCTGCGATCAAAACGATCTGTGATTCACGTTTGGCAATTTGACTGGCAATTTCGGCTACGTTCTGTTCATGCAAAGCCTCAGAGACGAGCACAACTTCGCTGGCGCGTCCTTCCTGAATGGCATCGTTCAACAGGCCGACGTTATCGATGCCAAGACGTGTGAGCCAATTGCCATATTGCCGGAAGGCCGTCAGCAGTTTGGGATACTCGGTGATCGGTTCGAGTTGAGTTGGCGCGCGACGGCGCGGAAAACGCAAAGTGAAACCGCCGTTGGTCGCAAAAAGATCGAACCATTTCAGATAGCTGGTGGACGGAACCATATAGCCATGATGATAGTCCATGCGCTCGCCAAAACGATAGAGTGTAAGAAAATCCTTGCGGCGATAGTTGAGCAAATGGACTTTATCTTCATAACCAATCGAACGAAAATATTCGATGGCTTCTTGCAGCGGGATTTCCTTTTTCACGAAGGGCAGATCAGCTCGAATGAGTTCCAGCATGTGTGATTTGAGCGTCGCGATCTCTTTTTCAGACAAGGGGCCGCGTCCGCTCACCTGACAGTAGTAGCCGCCGAAAGAGATCGAATAGTCAATCGTCAAGCGTGCTTTTGGGAAGAGGTCGCCAAAAGCCATCTCAAGCAAAAAGTTCAGCGAACGCCGATAGATGAGCGAACCGTCGGAGTCGGACATGGTGACAGGCCGGACCTGCATGTCGATATCGATGGGAAACGTCAATTCACGCAGTTCATCGTCCACGACCGCGGCCACGATAGGCGCAGGAGATTCAATAGTTTTGAGAAAGTCGCCGATTTGTGATCCGCGCGGGCCGGATAAAACACGCCCGTCGGGGAGATGGATCTCCACTTCCGGGCGCGGTGTAACGAGATGAAATTTCGATTTCGTGTCCATGGCTTACCAACAGGAGGCGTATTGTATCACCACTTATTAAGTTACCAGGTTTGCAGGATGGCAAGTTCGAAGTTGAAACGCGCCAACTTGTAAACTTTCTAACTTTTTAGCCGATTGAGCAATTTCTTCGGGTGACGGGCAAACTCTTCGAGCGGAATTTCTTTGTTTGTCAATTTCATCAGCGTTTCGGTCAGAACCTTGTTGACAGGCGTCGGCACGCCGAACTTCTCCCCCGCCCTGACGACCGCGCCGTGCAAATATTCTACTTCGGATTTGCCACGGCCAGAATACAGGTCGATGTGAAAGGATGGCATCTTGGCACCGCGTCCACTGCCTGCGGCGCGAGCGAGCAAAGGCTTGGATAACCATAAAGGCATGCGCGTTGCAAAAGCCAGCGCGCGGGCGGGCGTGCCGGGCAAATCTACAACCGGGATGCCTTGCGCGGTCATCACAGCCAAGCATTCGCGCAACATTTCGATCTCAAATTTATAAAGTTTTGGATTCGCAAAAACCTGTGCGGCAGTCATATCGAGAATCGCGGAGGTTGGGTTGGCGATGAGATTGGTCAGCATCTTGGACCACTTCATGGCGGCCGCGTTGGAAAAGGCTTCAGCGTTGAGAAAGGCTGAATTGGCGGCGGCCAGCAGCCGATCCGAGAGTGGATGCGAAGCGGCGATGCCAACGCCGCGTAATTTTTCCAAAACAATATCGCCCGCGCCGCGGCGTCCGATGGCGCTGGTTACAGTCGCCGGAATGACTTTATCGGGGCCAAGCAAATTTGCAAGCGCCGGTTCGTTGTCCACGCCATTCGACAAACACAAAACCGGTGGAAGTTTTTCGACGAAAGGCTGCATGCCTTCGAGCGCGGCGGAAGTATCAAAAGATTTCAAGGCGAACAACGCCACGTCGAATGGACCGTAACGCAAGGCATCCTCGAGCGAACCGGCCACAACAAACGCTGATGGATTGATAACCGACGCTTTCTTCATCTTTCGTCTTTTATCAATCGTCAGGTCGAGCCGCAAACCGCGCTGTCTTAATTCGCCCGCCACCGAAGGCTGTTCAACAAATACAACCTGCCCGCCAGCCAAAGCCAGCGAGCCGCCGATGTACGTGCCAATGGCTCCCGCGCCGAAGGATAAAATTTTCAAGTTGGCCATGTTGCTCCTAAGTGAGTTCTTTGCCAGTACCTGAGCGCGCCAGTTGACCGATCTCATCCCTCTGACCGGTCAAACCCGCCAAAAGATTCGGGCTGTACCCCCCTGCTCCACTGCGTTGACGGCTTGCATCATTCGCGCCCACGAAGCCGCTTTTTTGGATGATGAGTCTGCCTTTTGGGGGACCTCGCGAGAGTATACCACGCAGGAACAAGCGGGTTTTATTTGCGGTTAAGATATACTTTGCTGCATGAATGAACGCATCGGTATTTTCGGCGGGACGTTCGACCCGCCTCACCTCGGACACCTGATCCTTGCCGCCGAAGCCCGCGCCCAGCTCAACCTGACGCGTCTGCTGTGGGTGCTGACTCCCACGCCTCCGCACAAACTCCAGCAACCGATCAGCCCCATAGAAGATCGGCTGACGATGCTCAAGCTTGCGCTCAAAGACGAACCCGCCTTCGAACTTTCCACAATGGAAATGGAACGTCCCGGCCCGCACTACACACTCGATACGCTGCAAGTGCTGGCGGATAAATATCCCGGCGTGGATTTAATCCTTTTGCTCGGAGGCGACTCCTTGCGCGACCTGCCGACCTGGTATCGTCCCGCGGACCTGGTGGCGGCCTGCCGTCAAATCGGCGTGATGCGCCGCCCCAGCAACTCGGTGGAACTGTCGGCGTTGGAAAAACAAATTCCGGGCATCACGGACAAGGTCCGTTTTGTGGATGCACCCCTGCTTGAAATCGCCTCGCACGAGATCCGTCGGCGCGCGTCCAGCGGATTGCCGTTCCGCTATTATCTGCTTCCATCTGTATACGATTATGTCATTGAACATAAGCTGTATCAAAAATCATAAGAGCGTTCGTTGCCAGAATCATTGAAGGAGGCTATAATACCGTCTGCAAATCGGGGCGTGGCGCAGTCCGGCTAGCGCGCTTGCATGGGGTGCAAGAGGTCGGAGGTTCAAATCCTCTCGCCCCGACAATTATGTGACAGCAGTCTAAACTGCTGTCACATTTTTTATTGGGTTGTTCCTGTTATAATTTTCCCAAATTATTTTGGGGTCGTATGCAAAATAAGAATATTACGTCTTTGCGAGCCGCTGTTCCGAACGTAGTGAGGACGGCGAAGCAATCCCCACTGCAATTTGGGAGACTGCTTCGGGGGAAATAGCCCCTCGCAGCGACGCTAAAAATTTGGAGATTCATGATTCAAGTCAGGCAATTTTTCGAAAATCCCCACGCACCCCGCGATTGGTTTTGGAAGTCAATCTTGTTTCCGTTCCTGGTTACGCGTTCCATCTGGGTGCTGGTCGCTTATTTCGCAACGGGAAATTACCTGTCCAACCCGAGCTATATCACTTATGTCAAAAGAGGCTATTTCCTTACGCGCGTTTTCCCTCTCGATATTTTTGCCCGTTGGGATTCGCGCTGGTATTTCTCGATTATCAAGGATGGATATCAGGCCTCTGTCAATCTGAAAACCGCCTACAGCAACATGGCATTCTTTCCGCTCTATCCATATCTGGTCAAGAGTTTGGGATGGTTCGGCTTGGACTTGCCGAACGGTTATTACATTCTCGTCGGGCTTATACTTTCAAACCTTTGTTTTCTGGCATCGGCGATGCTGCTTTATAAGTTGATCATAGGCCCACTGGGATTCCGTCATGCCACCGCTCAACGCACGCTTGGATTATTGTTAGTTTTTCCGGCCAGTTTCTTCTTCGCCAGTTTTTATCCTGAAAGCCTGTTCCTGTTCCTGACCCTGGCCGCATTTACTTTGGCCTTGCAAGAGAAGTGGCTGCTGACCGGAGTCTGCACGGCGCTGGCAATACTTGCCCGTCCGCAGGGCGTGGTGCTTGCATTTGCGCTCGCATGGCTATACATGGAACAAAGACATTGGAGATTACAGGATATCCGCCCGAACGTATTGTGGTTTGCGCTGACCCCGCTTGCTTTATTATTACATTTTTATTCTCTCTACCTTAAGTCCGGCGACTTCCTGGCATATTTCGATGCAACCAAAGCCTGGGGCGGAGTTGATGCGGGCATTTTTCAGAATCCCCTGCAAAATTTGCAGGGACCATCATTGGATGTCTTCAAAATCGACTTTATCCTAATCATTCTCTTCCTGATATGCAGTATTTACATGCTGTGGAAATGGCCGGTAAAAGCATACGGGATATTTGCTTTAATCATGTGCATCATGCCGCTGGCAACCGGCCTGCTGGTTTCGATGTCACGCGAACTGGTCGTTATTTTCCCGATCTTCATCCTACTCGGCGAAAAGCTTAAACGCCGCGAAGGATATCTTTTTCTCCAGGCCGCTTGGTTCGCGCTGCAAATCATTTATTTTGCGGGCTGGGTTAATTATTACTGGATTGCTTGATGATGCTGTCTGCCATTTGACACGGCTTGTTATACAAGCGTCATCGCATCGCTTGCCACCATAAAATTTGTTGCGACAACAGTCGAACTGTTGTCGCAAATTTATTTGAGACTTATGACCGAAAACACTTCAACCGTTTCTACAAATATGAATGCCATTATCAGCCTGTCATCCGCCATTTTGACCGTGATCTCTTTTTGTATTGGCATCGCGCCCATCCCACTGACCGGTTTGGTCTGCTATCCGGCCAGTGCCGTGCTGGGAATTGTGGCATTGGCAACCGGTTTGGCCTCGCTTCGCCAAATCCGCGCCAGCGGAGAGAAGGGACGCACGCTGGCCTTGTTCGGCGCGTGTGTCGGCGGGCTGACCATGTTGACCGGTTTGTGCATACTTACGGCAGGAATTTTATTTCTGCCGGAGGTTGCACATTTTATTCAACAATCCATAAAGTAAAAAAAGGCAACTCTTCACCATCTTCTAAAATGTGGATCAACTTTGGCATCACGCCTTGTCTGCATACCAATGCGAATTGTCTCGACTTGTCAATCCTCCCCGCCTCGGTTATGCTTGCGAGTGTTCTTCTCGTGGGAGTGGTTAGGTCCCGGTGGGCTTCCTGGTCTTCAAAACCTGTGGCGGGTCGCGTTGCGGGCCGCGGTGGGTTCGACTCCCATCCACTCCCGCCTATTTTGTCACTATTCAGTAGAGGTATCTCATGTTCCCCGAAATTGAAATCCTCAACAATCTTGTCTCACGTATTTTTCATATCGACGATTTAACCACGGGCGATCCGCAAAAGGGAGTCCTGGTGCGGTATCGCGGACATCTGATCTCGGAAGATTCCGCCGCGGCCTACGACCAACTGGCTGATTCCATTAAACAATGGAACATTACCCCCCTCTTTCGTCTGGAAAAAGGCCAACAGATAGTTTATCTCGCACCCAGCAAGCCCGCGCCAAAACCGACGCGCGCTTCGATCAACATTATTCTTTTCATCCTGACCGTGTTAAGCGTCATGCTGGCAGGCGCGCAACCTTCAGGTCCAATGCCAAGCGATACTCCCGGACAAATATTGCTTCTCTTGAAAAGTATTTTTACAGGCTGGCCTTTCGCACTTAGTCTTCTTGGAATATTGCTGGCACATGAGCTGGGTCATTATTTCATGAGCCGCCATCATAAAACTCCCGCTACTTTGCCGTATTTTATTCCCCTGCCCTTCAGTCCGCTTGGAACCATGGG
>JAMDBC010000170.1 GCA_023484185.1 Chloroflexota bacterium
TGCCGGAAGGCGCCATCCCGAAAGATGGCCCTTCGGCGGGCATCACGATTGCGACCGGCATGATCTCCGCGCTGACGGGGCGGCCCGTATATCGCATTGTCGGCATGACAGGTGAGATCACCCTGCGCGGACGCGTCCTGCCGATTGGCGGTGTGCGCGAAAAAGTTTTGGCCGCCCATCGCGCCGGATTGAAAACCATTTTAATGCCCGAAAAAAATCTCAAAGACCTGCATGATGTTCCCAAAAGCGTGCGCTCGGAGCTGAAGATCATCCCGGTCACGCACATGGACCAGGTGCTGGATGTGGCGCTCGCGCCCGATTCGGTCATCGAACCGCCGCGTCCGCGCAAGCGAAGTGAAGAGCCGGTTGAGGAAGAAAAAAATTAATTTTGTTTCAGGGTGTGTTCAGTCCATCCCAGGCATTCGAAGATTTAACGCAAAGACGCTGAGCCGCAAAAGAAAAACAAGAATCTTTGCGCCTTCGTGGCTTTGCGTTAAAAATCTCATTGATTTATCTAAAATTGAGAATTGATATGTCGACTCTTTCTGGAAATGTTGTTCTCATTACTGGGGCGTCATCCGGGTTTGGCGAAGACGCGGTGCGTCTATTCGCGAAAGAGGGATGCAAGGTTGTTCTTGCCGCCCGTCGTCTTGACCGTTTGCAGGCATTGGCAAAAGAAATCCAGAAAGAGGGCGGCGAAGCGATTGCCATTCCGGTGGACGTGGTTGACCGCGATGAAATCGAAATGATGGTCCAATCCACAATTGACCATTACGGCCAGATTGATATTCTCTTCAACAACGCGGGCTTTGGGCGTCTCGACTGGCTCGAAAACCTTGACCCCGCACGCGACATCGAAACGCAAATGGATGTAAATTTGTTGGGCTTGACCCAGGTCACGCGCGCTGTGCTTCCGCATATGCTGGCCCAGAAATCCGGACACATCATCAACATGTCCTCCGTTGCGGGCTGGATCGCTGCGCCGCTTTACAGCATTTATTCCGCCACAAAATTCGGCGTGCGCGGCTTCACCGATTCTTTACGTCGTGAAGTTGCGCCGTTTGGCATTCACGTCTCCGGTATTTATCCTGGCCCCGCCGCGACTGAGTTTGGCCAACACACTGGCAAAAATCCTGCGAAGAAAACTTTCAACCGTTTTAAGGGTCTGTCGATGACTTCCGAATATGTCGCGCGCCGCGTCGTGAATCTTGCAAAGTCTCCGCGCCGCGTGGTTATTATTCCGTGGTGGTATAACATCGTGATTGGACTCGATATTTTTACGCCCGCCCTTGTGGATTGGTTTTTGAAAGTTTCTTTTACCAGCCGGAATCATACACTTGATAAACCTAAATAAGATTGCTCAAGCCGCCGTCCCCGGCGGCGAGGACGCCGCCTCGAGCATTCTTCAACAGGAGACAAAATGACATCTTCCCGACTCGACAAACTCAGCGCTTCTCTCCGCGCCTCCGGGCTGGACGCCGTTGCTCTGAATCCCGGGCCCACCTTGACCTATCTCACCGACCTGCGCTTCCATCTCATGGAGCGGCCTGTGGTTTTGCTGGTCGCACCCGGCAAAGCCCCGGTCATCGTTTTGCCTGAACTCGAATTGCCGAAAGTGAATCTCTTTCCATATAAAGTGAACGCGTTTTCTTATGGCGAGAATCCTGCGGAATGGGATTCCGTTTTTCGCAAGGCTGTCGCATCTCTCGGCCTCGACGGGAAGAAGATCGGCGTAGAGCCGCGCCAAATGCGTCTGCTGGAATTTCGGCATGTGAAAGCCGGCGCGCCCGAAGCGGATTTCCCGGACGCGTCTGATGCGTTGTCCGCGCTGCGTTTGTGCAAAGACCCGGCTGAGATCCAGAAAATGAAGCGGGCGGTTAAAGTCGCGCAGGACGCGCTCGAAGCTGTTATCCCATTTATCAAAGTTGGCATGACCGAAAAAGAAATTGCCGCCGAATTAAATGTTCAACTGCTCAAGCATGGATCTGAATCCGAATTGCCGTTCCCGCCGATTGTTTCCGCCGGGCCGAATTCTGCCAACCCGCATGCCTCGCCGTCTGATAGAAAAATCCAGCGCGGCGATCTGCTGGTCGTGGATTGGGGCGCGACGGTGGATGGTTATATTTCAGATTTGACGCGCACGTTTGCAGTGGGCGAGGTGGAGGCGGAGTTGAAGAAGATCGCGGAGATTGTGTTGAAGGCAAATGTGGCCGGGCGCGCGGCAGGCAAAGCTGGCGTCCCATGCGCGGAGGTGGATAAGGCCGCGCGGGATGTGATCGAGCAGGCTGGCTACGGAAAATATTTTACGCATCGCACCGGTCATGGTATTGGCATGGAGAGCCACGAGGAACCGTACGTGCGCGGCGACAACATGCAATTGCTTGCGCCGGGCATGGCGTACACAGTTGAACCTGGAATTTATCTGCCTGAGCGCGGGGGCGTGCGAATTGAAGATAATGTAATTGTTACAAAAGATGGCGTGGACGTCTTGAGCGACATGCCGCGTGAGATTCGGGTCGTGGGGTAAAACTTTTGCCGCAATAAAAAATTATCAACGCAAAGGCGCGGAGCCGCGAAGAAAAAACTTAAAAACTTTGTATCTTTGCGCCTTCGCGTTAGACGTAAAAATTATTTCCAACCTCAAACAGCAAACATGACAGGCCGAAAATTTCTACTCATCATAATTATCGTCATGGCTGCGCTGGTCGGCCTGTCGTTTCGTTTTTACGGCTACGAGGCCACCTGGCGGCTTTGGAATATTCCGGCGCGCATGCCGCCCTTCACTGACCTGCGGCTTTTGCCCGGCAGCGCCGAATCTTTTCGTCAGGGCTTCGATCCCATCCATCAAAATCCCGGCGACCCGTTGGGCCGTCACTTCAATTATCCGCGCGCCTGGTATCTTGTTTTTTACACCGGCATTAATCAAGACGACACAATCTGGATCGGGACTCTGCTCGCGCTCGGATTTTTGTTCTGTGTCTGGATTTTTCCGCGCCGCCTCGACCTCGCCTCGGCCGGACTGCTGGCCCTCATTCTTTTCTCACCCTCGACGATGCTCTGCCTCGAACGCGGCAACGTTGATCTTCTCATTTTTATTTTATGCGCGCTGGCATTGCTCGCGCTTGAAAATTCAGCCTGGCTTTCTGCTGGACTTTTAATGCTGGCCGTTTTTCTCAAACTTTTTCCCATCTTCGGATTTGGCATTTTTCTGCGCGAAGTCCGCTCGCGTTTTTGGATGATCAGTCTTTCAGCGTTTGCTCTTCTTCTGGTATATGCCGCGCTGACATATTCCAACATCGCCGCTTCATTTTCCTATACCGAAAAAGGCGGCGACTGGTCGTATGGCGTGAATGTGGCGGCACTGCATTTGCGTCCGTTCCTGGCGTTTGGAAAAACCTACAGGCTGATAACTTTTACCTCGTTTCTTCTGGCCTTGGGCCTGACGATTTTCGGCCTCTTTCGCGGAAGCCGAAGCGTGTCCCTGCCCGCGGATGATTCCCGTCACCTCGCGGCCTTTCGCCTCGGCGCGCTGATCTACATCGGAACATTTTTTCTCGGCAATAACTGGGATTATCGTCTGATCTTTTTGCTCTTCATCATTCCCCAACTTTTCACGTGGGCTTCTTCCTCCCGCGCGGCCCGCTGGACCCTCGCGGCGCTGATTTTGTCCTGCTGGTATCTTGTCACGCTAAAAATTTTTGGCAACGAACTCGCTTATGCTCTCGATCAATTCTCCAAGTGGGGATTATTCGCCGGGCTGGTTTATCTTTTCTTCCGGTCATCGCCCGATTGGCTGAAGACCGAATTGCGAACTGTCTTCGTCCGCAAACCGCGCACCGCATGAACATCGAAATCCGCCGCGCTTTGCCTGAAGAAGCGGACGCTTTAACGGAAATTGCCATCGCCGCGAAACGGCATTGGGGCTATCCTGAACGCTGGATCGAAATCTGGATGCCATCCCCAACGCGCAGGGATTTTATGAGAAAATGGGAATGCACAAAGTTGGTGAAAAGCAAACAGAAGTGGACGGCCAGCCGCGCACCTTGCCAATCATGGAGATTTCATTGTGACCAGTTACTGTGAATACATCAACTCTCACCCTGAAGACGAATATAACCGCGTCTATCACGACACCGAATATGGCTTCCCTTTAAAAGATGACCATCTGCTCTTCGAGCGTCTCGTGCTCGAGATCAATCAGGCCGGTCTTTCGTGGATCACGATCTTGAAAAAGAAGGATAACTTTCGCCGTGCCTACGATGGCTTCGCTGTTGACAGGGTGGCCGCATACAAGGAAAAAGATCGTACCAGATTATTGAATGATGCCGGAATTATCCGCAACAAATTAAAGGTTAATGCCGCGATTGAGAATGCAAAGCGGATACAACTCTTGCGCGCCGAACAGGGTTCGTTCAAAGGCTGGCTCGATGCAAATCATCCGCTCGAGTTGGATGAATGGGCCAGGTTATTTAAGAGAAACTTTGTTTTTACAGGCGGTGAGATCGTGCGCGAGTTCCTCGTCAGCACGGGGTATTTGGCGGGAGCGCATGACGAAGATTGTCCGGCCTATAAAAAAGTTACACACCTTCATCCGGCATGGATGCGGAAATAGAGAGAAATTTTTATGACACAGATCATCCCAACTGCCGAACCATTTTTCTTTCCGGGCAATCGAACCGGATGCCTGCTCGTACATGGATTCACCGGCGCGCCGAAAGAGATGCGCTGGGTGGGCGAATATTTGGCGAGCAAAGGTTTCAGCGTGCTCGGCGTCCGCCTGGCGGGACATGCCACAAAACCCGAAGATATGATCCGTTCTAACTGGACCGATTGGACGGCCTCCGTTGAAGATGGCTTTCACCTGCTCCGCGGCGTTGCCGACCACATCTACCTCGTCGGACTTTCGATGGGCGCAGTGTTATCTTTGCTCATGTCCACGCGTTTGGATGTGAAGGGCGTGGTTGTTATGTCCACGCCGTATAAACTTGTGGATGATTGGCGCTTGAATTACATTGACCTGCTCAGCAAATTCATACCTTATTTACCGAAGGGAAATTATCCGCCCGGCGCTGGCTGGTTCGATCAAGAGTCGTGGAAGGATCATGTCTCTTATCCGCAAAATCCAGTCCGCTCGCTGGGACAGTTGAATCGATTGCTGGCTGAAATGCGGGCGGCGTTACCGAAGGTCAACGTGCCGGTGTTGTTGATCCATTCAAAAGATGATGGTTATGTTTTGCCTGAAAACCTTGAAAATATTTACGCCAGCCTCGGCGCGTCAGACAAGACAAAGATTTATATAACGGGGTCCGGCCACGTTGTCACGCGAGATGCGGCGCGGAATCAAGTATTCGAAGCCGCGTATGAATTTATCCGTCGAGTGGAGTCTGCATCCGAATGAATCGTTCCTTGTTGTGGTTGGGAATTGCTTTGTTTTTGTGGGGCGTGGGCGAGGGCATGTTCCTGCTCTTTCAGCCGATCTACATGCAACAACTCGGCGCGGACCCGATCCAGACCGGCGCGATCCTGGGCGCATTTGGGTTGGTGATGGTTTTGGTGCATGTGCCGTCCGGCCATCTTTCGGACCGCATTGGGCGCAGGCCGATGTTGCTGGCCGCGTGGGTGGTCGGAATCGTCGCGACACTTTGGATGGGGCTGGCCCGCAGCCTGCCGGTTTTTATCGTGGGCTGGCTGCTTTACGGATTTACAGCATTCGTCGCTTCGCCGCTCGATAGTTATGTGACCGCCGCGCGCGGCAACTGGTCGGTGGGGCGCGCCATCACATTTACTGGCATGACGTTTAATGCGGGCGTGGTGCTTGGTCCGATCACCGGCGGCTGGATAGGCGATCACCAGGGCCTTCGCACGGTATTTTTTGTTTCGGCGATTCTATTTGTTATTTCGCTTGTGTTCCTGTTTTTGATCGAGACGCAGCCGCGCGATCATCACGACCCGGCTGACCCGCCCGAAAGTGTGTTTCGCAATCGGCGCTTCCTGGCTTTTATCGGAATTTATTTTTTCATTGTGGTGGCGCTGTATTTGCCGCAGCCGTTTACGCCAAACTTTCTGGAGAGCCAGCGCGCGCTTTCATTGAGTGAAATCGGCCTGCTGGGTTCGATTGGCGGCATCGGAAATTCCGCTTTGAATTTTATTCTTGGACTGTTGGAAGCGCGCACCGGATTTTTCCTCGGTCAACTCGGCGTGGCCGCCTTTGCTTTTTTGATCTGGAAAGGCACGGGCTTCTGGGAATTTTCGCTGGCATACTTTTTACTTGGCGGTTATCGTGTTTTGCGCGGGCTGGGAATCGCGCTGGTGCGCCCGCTTGTGCATGAATCGCAGATGGGACTGGCGTATGGGCTTGCCGAAACCATCGGCTCGACCTCGTCCCTGCTGGCGCCGATCATTGCCGGATTTTTATATGAACGCGATCCGGCGCTGATGTATCCGGTGGGATTGGCTGCAATTGGATTTGTGTTCCTGCTCAGCATTGCTTTTATTCCGCGCTCAAAACATGTCGAGCCGGTTCATGTCGAGGCCATGCCGGAATAAGATTTCGTTGGTCGAGTAGGCGGTGGGTCTCGATACGGCCTTCGGCCACTCGACCATCGCCGCCGTATCGAGACCAACATTTTTTGAAATGGATTTTTCCATGCTTGAAATTGTTACCTTCACTCTTGGCCCTGTTCAAACCAATGCCTATCTCGTTGCCGATTCCGAAACCGGAGTCGCGGCGGTCATCGATCCAGCCTGGGACGGCCAGGTCATTCTCGCTGAAGCGCAGAAGCGCAATTGGCGCATCGCACATCTTTGGTACACGCACGCGCACTTCGATCACATCGGCGGCGCGGGCGCAATTGCCGACGCGCTGAATCCGCTTCCGCTCGTGGCTTTGCATCCGAACGATCATGTTCTTTGGCGCGCGGCGGGCGGCGGGCCGATGTTTGGATTCAACATCGATCCCGGCCCCGAACCGACCATTGATTTTTATCAGGGACAAATTATGCGCCTCGGCAGTGTGGAATTTGAAGTCCGCTTCACGCCCGGACACACAACCGGCCACTGCATCTTTTACGTTTCCTCGGCTGACGTCTGTTTCTGCGGCGACCTCATCTTTGCCGGTTCCGTCGGCCGGACAGATTTGCCCGGCGGTGATTGGTCTGCGTTGGAAAATAGTATCCGCACTCAGGTCTTTACTTTGCCCGATCACACTCGTCTGCTTTCCGGTCATGGCCCGCAGACGACGGTGGGGCATGAGAAGAAATTTAATCCGTTCGTGGGAAGTTCGGCGGAATAACATGCAAGCCAATCAAGCACCTCAGGCGCGCTTTGCCGCCCTGCAATATCGCAACTTTAAATTGATCTGGTCGGGCTTGATCGTGTCCAACATGGGCACGTGGATGCAAAACGTTGCCAACGGTTGGCTTGTTTTGCAATTGACAAACTCTCCGCTTTGGCTGGGAATATTGGGTTTGAGCTTTGCGGTCCCGATGATTATTCTGCCGCCGCTGGCAGGCGCAGTCGTGGATCGCGTGCATCGCATCCGCCTGCTGTTCTTCACACAGACGATGCAAATGCTCACGGCATTTGTCCTGACCGCTTTAACGTGGATGGGCTTGGTGCAGGTCTGGCATATTTTGCTGGCATCCTTTGTTGGCGCGGCACTGCTGGCGTTCGATAATCCCGCGCGCCAGGCGCTGATTCCCGATCTTGTCCAGCCGGGAGATTTACTCAATGCGCTGTCTCTTAATTCCGCAACCTACACCGGCGCGGCGTTGGTAGGTCCGGCATTGGCGGGTGTGATGCTCGCGCCGCTGGGCGCAGGCACATTGTTTTTCATCAACGGTGTTAGTTTTCTGGCGGTGATTTTTGCGCTTGCATCCATGCGAGATGTGCGGACGCACAGCGGAGGTCGGCACACCACTTTTAGCGATACCTTTATAAAGGGCATGGATTATGCTGCCCATAATAAATTGGTGTTGGCTTTGCTGGCGCTTTCATCGCTCGGCGCAATCTTTGGACGTTCCTATCAGAATTTGCTCCCTGCCTTCAGCGACCTCTGGCGTGCAGGTTCGCAAGGATACGGCCTCTTATTGGCGGCGGCTGGCGGCGGCGCATTGATCGGCGCGTTCGGGCTGGCTTCTTTCAAGCGCGTTCCTCATCAAGGCGCGGTCATGCTCGTCAGCGGACTTGTTTTCAGTTTATCGTTGATCGTTTTTTCGATCAGTCCATCTTTCATTTGAGGGTGTGGCC
>JAMDBC010000007.1 GCA_023484185.1 Chloroflexota bacterium
CCAATTTACCTGCATGAGACTTTTTATCTTACATTACGGGTTTTCCTCGGTTGATTCAGGAATTGATAAAAAAATAAGACGCGCCAAGCACGTCTTATTTTTCGCTACTTGACTCTTACAAAGCGACGCTTGCCCGCCTGCAGCACGCCCGGATGCGGGAACGAGACATCGTTGCGCTCCAAAACTTCTCCATCTAAACGGATTCCCTTCTGATCGATCAAGCGTTTGGCCTCGCTCTTACTGGATACCAAACCGGCTCTCGTTAGAACATCCATGACCGTCATCCCGGCTTTCAACGCAAACTCCGGCATCTCGTCCGGCACTTCCTTCTGCTGGAACAATTTCACGAAAGCCTCTTCCGCTGACGTGGCGGCCGCCTCGCTAAAAAAAATGCCCGCGATCTCGCGCGCCAATTTCATCTTCACATCACGCGGATGGACAGAGCCCGATTCCAATCCATTGAGCAACGCGTCAATCTCATGCGGCGACCAACGCGTTACCAGCCGCATATATTTTTCCATCGCAAAATCAGGTACCGACATCAGCTTGCCGTACATATCTTCCGCGCCGCTATTGATCGGCACAATATTCCCCGTTGATTTGGACATGCGTTGGACGCCGTCCGTACCGGGCAGGATGCCGCAGATTATACCCACCAGCGGTTTCTGTCCCATGGCTTCCTGCAACTTGCGCCCCGCCACGATGATATTGAATAACTGATCCGTGCCACCGACTTGTACATCGGTCCGCATTGCAACGGCATCGTAACCCTGCATCAAAGCATAAAAAGTCTCATGCAGGTAAATTGGCTCATCCTTCTCCAACCGCTTGGCAAAATTGTCGCGTGCCAAAAATTGTTGCACAGTGAAATTCTGGCCCAGCTTGATCAAGTCGACCAGCGAAAGCTCGCTTAACCATTCACCATTGTAGCGAACTTTTGTCTTTTGGCGGTCGAGCACGCGAAAAGCCTGTTCGGTATAAGTTTTGGCATTTTCGGAGACTTGCTCCAAGGTCAGGATTGGACGTGCTTTATTTTTATCAGAAGGATCGCCCACTAGCGCAGTATAGCTCCCGATCAGAAAAGTCACTTCATGTCCTAGCTCCTGAAACTGACGCAGTTTCCGCATTGTAATGGTATGGCCCAAATGCAAGTCTTTAGACGTAGGGTCGTAGCCGCAATACACGCGCAAAGGACGACCTTCTTTGGCAGCCTCCGTCAATCGCTGGCGCAACTCATCGCTCATCGTCTCTTTTAGTTTCTCATCGCCATATTCCGTGCCCTGCATCAAAAGCTCAACCTGCTCATCAATATTCATTCTGCCTCCTCAAAAGATCCGAATGATGACGAACAAAAACGCGCCCGCGAGGGCGCGTCGCAATTCCCTCACATGGATCATGTGCGAAAATAATAGTACGCAAAGGAATGGTAAATAAACATGGCCGCATTATACCAAACTTACTGCCAGCAATCCTCAATATGAGCCATGCCATTGCCTGTACTGAGCCGCAGGCACACGTCGAGACGGCGATCCTCCGTCGAAGTATTCCCCTGTTTTGGCGAGGAGAAAGTCCCCGTTTTTTGGGGATTGCTTCGCGCACCTACCCTAATGAGCGGTTCCATGGAAAACCGCCTGGCAACAACATACTGAGAATTGCTGACTTACTGACCAAGACTAACCTGGAAAGTCCACGGCCCTTTGACAGTAAAAAACTCATCGCTGTAGACGATTTTCTGCGCGTCTTCATCGGACATTGAAGCGGGTTTGCTTACGATCCGCATGGTCGCCACCCCATTGACATCCACGCAAGCCAGGCTGATGGCGATGCCGCGCTCTATCAAGGCCTGCTGAATTTTCGGCATGTAGAGGGAGCAATACTCGCCAATGCTCGGCGGCGCACCCAAAGATTCTATTGTCAACAAAGCAGACGATAGATCCGCGTCGGGCGGCACATAAAAACCCAATTCATCGCAACGCAAGCCCGGCTGTCCGTTGGCGGCATCCTGAACACTTAACATGGACGAACTAAACTGGGAAGTTGTCTGCCCGGCATAGTCAAGGTGCGCGGCCCAGATCGTCCAATCGGACGTATCTGGCAAGGTAAAACACACATCGGCATTGACTTGTTTGCCGTCGCGCCAGGCGCGCTTGAGATTAACAGAATATCCGCTCACGGCCTGGCTGTTGTTAATCTGGGGAGCTTGAAGCGTCGGATAAGAGGTGGTGTCAATCGCAGGCGTAGCGAGCGCAACGCCTGCAGACTGTACCGGTTGCGAAACTGTTTTTCCGCAAGCAGTGGTAATCAATGAAAGCAGGAAGAGAAAGCAGAAGATTTTTTTCATTAGGAACCTCCAAACAGGACGGTTTACAGATGAGTGGTTATCACACCTGCGACAATTGGAAATCGTGCCATATCACCAATAATATCACTGTCGCCGTAAATTATCTGCTCAGCGACCGGCAAAAGCAGAAGAATCTCATGCAGCCCATAAAAGGCATCATCCGATCAAATCCTTGAGCGCACCATCCAGCGCGGGGAATTGGAATGGATAACTCAATTCCAAGAGACGCTTTGGAACAACATATCTTCCGTCCACGACCAGCACGCTCATTTCGCCCAATATTGTCCGAAGCAGGAAAGCCGGTGTTGGAAACCAAAATGGACGGTGTAAAGCTTTTGCAATCGCGCGCATGAAATCCGCATTGGAGGTTTGAGCGGGCGCGATCAGGTTGAACGCGCCGCGCGCATTTTGATTTTCAAGAAGGAAGCGCAGCGCTCCGACTTCATCGGCGAGATGAATCCATGGCATGCATTGTTTGCCGTCTCCGAGCGGACCGCCCGCAAAGAGTCGCGCGGGCAAAGCCATCAACGGAAACAAGCCGCCGCGCGAATCAAGGACAACGGCCGTTCGGGCAACGACATGACGCATGCCAAGTTCTTCGACTGGCTGCGTGGCGGTTTCCCAGTGCACCGTGAGTTGCGCAAGGTAATCGTCAGCAGGAGGCGTGGATTCGTCAGCAATTTCGCCATGCAAGCCGTAATGATTGATGCCGGAGATTTGCAGGAAAACACTCGGGCGATGCACACAGTCCCTTATAGCGGAGACCAGCACAAGGCCGGGAAGGACGCGGGAGTCGTGGAAATATCGCTTCCGGGATTTTGTCCACGGCCAATGTTCGAGTCCGAATCCGGCCAGGTTGACAACGGCATCCATTTCTTCAAGGCGCTTTGCCCACTGGCCCACTGTTTGTCCATTCCATTGAATTTCAATTGGACGATTTGGCTGGCGGCGCGTCAAAATGTAAACTTCATGTCCAGCAGAACGGAGTGATGCGAAAAGGGCTGTTCCCAGAAAGCCTGAACCGCCTGCAATCAAAATTTTCACTCTAAACTCTCCTTAGTTCGTTATGCTATAATCGTGCCTATTGCGGAGTTGGCATGCAAGAACCGGTATTAGTACTCAATGCAAATTTTGAACCCATCAACATTTGCTCCACCCGGCGGGCCATCGGTCTGGTCATGGTAGGCAAGGCGGCAATGGTGGCCAATGGCCGCGGCTATATACACACCGTCAAGGAATTAATCCCGCGCCCATCGGTCATTCGCCTTGATATTCAGATCCATCGTCCGCGCCCACACATCAAGCTGACTCGCCGCGAAGTCTTTCGACGCGACAATTATACCTGCCAGTATTGCGGACGGCGCGACCGAGGCTTGACGGTGGACCACGTCCAGCCAAAGCACCAGGGCGGCCAACATATCTGGACGAACGTGGTGGCGGCTTGTCCGCCCTGCAATCATCGCAAAGGCGGGCACAGTCCCGAAGAAGTGCATATGCTGCTTTTGCACGTTCCAAAAGAACCCCCGGCCAACGCCACCTATATGTTTGCGCGACATCTGGACGACAACGATGATTGGGCCCAATATATAAAGGGCTGGTAAACACACAACAGGAACGGCGCGGATTTCCGCGCCGTTTGTTTTTATTGGCGGCAAGAGGTGGAAACGGAGTTCGATGAACCGAGGATAATAACTTTTGGCATAGCGCATCTATTTTATAACATTCGCCAGAATAAACGGGGTGATATACGCTTCGACCAACGCGGCAATCCCCAGCAACGGCGCTTCACGATATCATAGCCAGCTACGCACGCCCAGCCGCGCGTGGGTGTCAGCAGAGATGTCACCATGCGGACAGTGGTGGTCTTGCCCGCGCCGTATTGGCCCAAAAGCCCCAGAATTTGTCCGGGCTTTACAGACATCGCCACACCGTCGACGGCCAAAAACTCGTTGAATTGCTTGCTCAAGTCTTCAGTTTCTATCATTGTGCGTCCAGCATAAAAGGATAGGAGGACGGCGTCTATCAGACAACAGTCCTCCAAAAAGTTACCTTGTTCAGATTGATGAAGCCTATTTGGTATTTTTCTTCGCAGCAGGCTTTTTCGCCGTCGTTTTGGTCGGGAACTTTTTTGCAGGCGCTGATTTCGTCGTGGATTTTCTGACAGTCTTCTTCGCAACGACAGGTTCCAACAATTCCGCTTCGGGTTCGGAACTTGAGGCGGGTGCGTCCAAAACTGGCTCAACCGCCATTGACATCATTTCCGGCTCCGCCGTACCGGGGCGGTGTCTCCAAATGAGCACCAGCAAGGCAAGGACAGCCACCACGGCACTCAGAGTCTGGTTGGCGTTGATCCCGGCAATTCGCGAAGCGTCGAGCCGCAAAAAGTCCAGGGAGAAGCGAATAATGGGATAGACGATCAAATAAACGTTGAAAACGTCGCCTCTCTTGAGTTTGTCAGAATATTGGCGGGCTATCCACAGCAAGAGCAGCATGTTCAGCAAATTCAGGATAGACTCATACAGGAAGAGTGGATGGTAGTAGGCTTCGTTTTGAAATCCCGCCAGACGGTGTGCCGGATCAATATAGATTTTCCAGGGCAGGTTGGTCGGCGCGCCGTAAAGTTCCTGATTAAAGAAGTTGCCCCAACGCCCAATGGCCTGACCCAAAGCCAGGCCGGGGGCGGCGATATCCGTCCATTCAACGAAGCTGATGGCGGGGTACTTGCGCGTATAAAAGTACAGCGCAATCAATCCGCCCATGACCGACCCCGGAATTCCCAACCCGCCCTTCCAAATGGCAATTGCATCCAGCGGATGTGTGAGATAGTATTGGGTGGTAAAACCCTGAGCGATCGACGAAGGCGGCGGGGTGAAGATGTGCCACAAGCGAGCGCCGATCACGCCGCCGATAATAAGATAAACCAGCAGATCCCACACCATTTCAGGATCATGCCCGCGGCGTTTGGCTTCATGCGCGGCGAGAAAGCCACCGGCAACTGTGCCGAGCATTAAGACAATTCCATAAAAGCGAATGTACAACGGACCTAAAGCAAAACCATCGATCATTTCTAATTACTCCTTGGCGAATATTTTTTGGTGCTCGCATGCGCCTGGGAACGTACAACCCAGATTCGCTGGAGCGCAGTGAAGTTGGCAAGTATGGCAATAATCCAAACGCCGATGATAGGGAAGCCAAGCACCAGCGACGGACCTAAAACAAAATAACGCTCGGCACGCGTTAGGAGACCTTCTTTGGCGCTAAAACTTTGCGCCTCGGCGCGCGCCTTGACGTATGAAACGAGTATCGAACCCGCCGCCGCGGCAAACGTGACAATCTCAGCCGTATGCTGGTTTGACATGGCGAAATAATAAAGCAACGCACCCAGGATGATCAGTTCGGAATAGCGGTCGCTGACAGAATCCACGAAAGCGCCCCAGTCGCTGGCTTCGCCGCGCAGACGCGCCATCGTGCCATCCAACGCGTCGATCGGCCAGGCGAGCAACATGATGATGCCGCCGATCATTATCTGACCCCGCATTACAAAATAAGCAGCGATGATGTTTCCGGCTACTCCGAGCAAAGTCACGGAGTTAGGTGTTAACCCGATGCGATTTAGAAAGCCACCGATTGGATCAAGAACCCATTTAAAAGTAACGCGCAAAAAATCAGTGAATGTTTTCTTCACACTCAACCTCGGGAATAAGATTGCCCAATCATACCCGAAAAAATCAGGGATGAGGGTCTGGCATCAAAGTCTCTACCGTTTCTAAGGAAGAGCAAAACCCATCCGCAGATTTCACCGATCAGGCAGGTATATTTCCAATCCATCGGGACTATGTGTAATCTGTGGGTAGATCCCGCCGAAACGCCAGGGTCACGTCAAGACAAGGATCAACCATCTTCCTCGTCGGACGGCATGACATCCCGCTCTTTACCGCCTCCCTGCGATGGACCGACCACGCCCATCTCTTCAAGTTGATCCAGCAGACGCGCGGCACGCGGATAGCCGATCCGCAGGCGGCGCTGCAACATCGAAGCCGAAGCCCGCTGGTTCGTTCGCACAATCGAGATGGCTTGTTCGATCAAACCGTCATCTTCATTTTCATCCGGCTCGGACAGCAACTTCTCCCACGGCGCGTCGTTTTTAACTTCAAGCCCGCTATTTTTCTGCCAGAAATCGATGATGCGCTCGATCTCCATATCCGTGATCATCACGCCTTGGGCGCGGATCGGATTGCCGACTTCGGGATTTAAGAAGAGCATGTCACCGCGTCCCAGTAAAGTTTCGGCGCCGGTGGTGTCGAGAATGACGCGGCTGTCAATGCCGGAAGCAACGGCAAAAGCCAAACGAGCAGGGAAGTTCGCTTTAATGAGACCTGTTACCACATCCGTTGAGGGGCGCTGAGTCGCAACGACCAGATGAATTCCCGTTGCGCGCGCCATCTGCGCCAGGCGGACGAGATTATGTTCGGTCTGGTCCGGCGCAGACATCATCAAGTCGGCCAATTCATCGACCACGACCACGATGCGCGGCAAAGTCTGGCCGTCTGATTTTTTCAGTTGTTTCCTGTTGTACGATTCCAAGTCGCGTGCATGGGCGGCTTCGAGCAATCGATAGCGATGCTCCATCTCGACCACCAGCCAGCGCAAAACGCCCAGAATACGATCGATGTTGGTTTCGACTTTTCCAAAAAGATGCGGCAGGCCGTTGAAGCGCAGCAACTCCACCATCTTGGAATCGATCATGACCATGCGCAAATCTTCGGGCGTGTTATTCATCGCCAGACAGGCTGCGAAAGCCGTGATGCACACCGATTTGCCGGAACCGGTCGCACCCGCGATCAGGATATGCGGCATGCGCGCCAGGTCCGCCACCAGCGGATGACCCGAAACGTCACGACCCAGCGCCAGCGCCAGCGGCGAGTCGACGCGATGAAAAACTTCGCTTTCAAGAATCGGTTTCATTCGTACCACGGACGAATGTGAGTTTGGCACTTCGATGCCCACATAAGGCTTGCCTGGCACAGGCGCTTCGATACGCAGCCGTTGCGCAGAAAGTGCCAGTGTTAGATCTTTTTGCAGATTGGCGATCTGCGCCACACGCACTTTCATTTGCTGGGCTTCGTCATCTTCGCTCGCGCCGGGCTTCTTGATAAAGCCTGGCTGCACCGCGAATTGAGTCACTGACGGGCCCACGCGGTAACCGATCACGGTTGCTGGAATGCCAAACTCAGAAAGAGTTTTCATAATCATGCCAGCCGTCATGTTGATCGTACGCTCATCGGCGCGCGCGGCCTGCTCGGCCAGCAAAATCGTCAGCGGCGGCAGCCCGGCTACACGCTGAATTAGCCTGGCTGGTTTCTCATTCCCATCATCGGGCGCTTTTAGAGACGCGCGGAATTCTGCCGGGATCGGCGCGGGCTTCTTCCTGACCGGCGCGTCGGCTTGTTCATTTTCTTCAAGGACCGCCATTCCCTTCGGGACTTCAAGCGGGCGCGGCATTAGCGGCTCTCCCGCCAGCTGACGCAGCCACGCTTCGAGAGCAGCCCACCAGCCGAAGCCTGTCACGACTGTCAATAGCCACAATACAAACAAAATGATGCTGCCGCCGATCATGCCGATTTTCAGACTAACCAGGTATGCCAGTCCCCAGCCGAGGCGTCCTCCGTCATAACCAGCCTCAGCCCGAACGAGAGAAGAACCTCCGCTAAAAGCCAGCAGGCCCAAGGTCAGGAGAGTGGCGAGTTCAAGAGACAGGAGTCGCCCCCAGCCCAAACGTCTACCATCGCGGCGGATGAGGGCAAATCCGGCATATCCGATGGCGAGGATCACCAGATAACTTCCCCAGCCAAACCAGATTGACAAAACGCCTGCCCAT
>JAMDBC010000013.1:0-1252 GCA_023484185.1 Chloroflexota bacterium
TTGCTTGATGCCTTCCTGAGAAATCGAAGATAGACTTGAAGCCAAAAAGACCCTGGATGCAGAATAAAGCTTCAGGGTCTTTTTATTTCATGCTAAAATAAAAGGGATGAAATCTCCCCTGCCCCTCCCGCACTCGCTCCGCTCGGAAGACCACCTGTCTTATCAATCGCATCGCAAACAGGTCTGGCAACAAATATTGCTGCCCATCCTGCTCACAGTTTTGATCTTCATCGCCGTGATCGTGCTGACCAGCGTTGCCACTTTCCGTGACAATGGCGAGGTCGGCCGCTGGGCAGCAATGTCAACCATCTGGCTTTTGTTGCCCGTGCTCATTGGGGGTTTCATGTTTCTGATCATCTTGGTTGCATTGATCTACCTCATGCTGCGTCTGACCAATCTCATCCCGCCATATTCATACCAGGCGCAAAGAATTTTCTATCGCATTGAAGGCGGTGCAAAGAACATCAGCCGGGTGGCGCATAAACCCGTGCTCCTGTTACAGGAACTTGGCACAGTCATCAAGGCGGCCATTGCAAAAGCACTGGAAAGGAAGTAGTGTCATTATGCAAAATAGAAGTAGAACTCTAATTGTCGGCGCCCTGATCGGCGCCATTACCGGCATGATCGCGGCTGTGCTTCTCAACCGGCGTGCATCCAAAGATGAGCACGGTATCTCCCTCACTGCCGGCGACGGACTCAAGCTCGGCGTCCTGGTAATCGGCTTGCTGAGGGCCATTGCATCGCTTGGGGATGATGAAAAGAAGTAGGGATTTAGGCATACAGCCAGCCAAGCCAACACTGGGCGCAAGAACACATCAAGATAAAACATATCTGAACACGAAGGGACAGGTTCTTGACCTTTCCTTGTCTATTCTCCAAGCTGAATTCGGACGGTTATGGTATAATTTTTAGAACATATATTCTGGCTTTTCGCGAAAGGAGACTGCGATGACTAAAAAGGTAATGGTCTTTGTTGGAACCAAAAAGGGCGGCTTCATTTTCAGCAGTGACGCTAGACGGAAAAAATGGCAGACCAGTGACATCCAGTTCAAGAGTTGGAATATGATGCACATGCAGATGGATCCGCGTGATCAGCGTCTGCACGTGGCAACGAGTCATTTCGTTTACGGCCCAACCATACACTATTCGGATGACTTTGGAAAAACGTGGACACAGGCCAAGCAAGTTCCAGTCCTTCCGCGCCCATCGAAGTCTGGCAGACCAGCCAGCACGGTGGATGAAGCCTTCCGTT
>JAMDBC010000013.1:1262-8059 GCA_023484185.1 Chloroflexota bacterium
GAAGCCGCCCTTTTTGGTTCCAACAAAGACAAACCTGAGAAGATGATACAGGTCTGGAACATTACACCCGGACGTGCCAGCGAACCGAATGTTTTGTATGCAGGCGCGCAACCTGCCTCACTCTTCATCTCCAAAGACCGCGGCGAAACATGGACAATGAACGAAACGCTTTACGATCATCCGCATCGCGGTCAATGGAATCCCGGTGCGGGCGGTTTGTGCCTACACACCATTCTATTGGATCCGATGAACGATAAACGCATGTACATTGCCGTCTCAGCCGCGGGCTGCTATCGCACCGATGATGGCGGGCAGACCTGGTCGCCCTACAATAAAAATGTGCGCGCTGATTTCATGCCAAATAGATTTCCTGAATACGGTCAGTGTGTGCACAAAATGGCCATGCACCCATCCAATCCAAATTTACTTTATCAGCAAAACCATTGCGGTGTGTATCGCAGTGACAACGCGGGCGCAGACTGGATCGACATCGGCGATGGCAAACTACCGGCACGCTTTGGCTTTCCGATTGCTGTGCATCCAACTGATCCGCGCACGATTTATGTCGCGCTTGAGGAAAGCGATGAATATCGCATGAGCGTGGACGGAAAGTTCGCGGTGTGGCGCAGTCGCGATGCAGGCGAATCGTGGGAACGGTTGACGAAGGGTCTGCCTGACAAAGCGCATCTGGTAGTCCTGCGCGAAGCAATGGCAACGGATAGTTTTGAAGATGCCGGAATTTATGTCGGCACGAATACCGGCCAGTTGTTCTATTCCCGCGATAACGGTGATAGTTGGGAATTGATGGCCGATTACCTGCCGCCCATCTATTCTGTTGAAGCCGCGGTGGTCTCTTAACATAAACGGAATAACGAAATATAGAGGCCATTGCCTCTGTCCTATTATTCCATGTGGTGGTCTCGATACGGGTTTCGCAAAGAACGCTCAACCCTGCTCGACCAATGATTATCTCTTCAACGTTCTATATTTCACTCGATGCGGAGTAATATCCTTCCCAAACTTCTCTTCCATGTACGCCGCATCGAGTGAAATAAATCAGACCAGTTGCCGATGTACATCTTTGCAATGGACTCGCCTTCGAAGGCAATGATGTGGGTGCAGATGCGGTCGAGGAACCAGCGGTCATGGCTGACGACGATGGCGGCGCCTGCAAATTCCTCCAATGATTCTTCCAATGCTCGAAGTGTATTTACATCCAAATCATTGGTTGGTTCATCCAATAGCAAAACATTCGCGCCTTCGGTTAATGTTTTGGCGAGATGCACACGGTTGCGTTCACCGCCAGAGAGCACGCCGACTTTCTTTTGCTGGTCTGCGCCCATGAAGTTGAAGGAGGAACAATAGCCGCGTGAGTTGACTTTGCGCTTGCCGAGTTCCAAAAAGTCTGCGCCTTGCGAGATTTCTTCGTAGACGGTTTTCTCTGAATCAAGTGTGCGTGATTGATCGGCATAAGCCAACTTCACAGTCTCGCCGATCTTGATCGTGCCGCTGTCGGGAGTCTCTTTGCCAGTGATCATCTTCAACAACGTGGTCTTGCCTGCGCCGTTCGGACCAATTATCCCGACGATACTGCCTGGGGGAACAGAAGCAGAAAAGGAGTCGAGAATGAGGCGGTCGTCATAGGATTTTGTCACTTTATCAAATTCAAAAACCAAGTCACCGAGGCGCGGACCAGGCGGGATGTAAATTTCCAATTCTTCGCGGCGTTGCTCGGCTTCCTGTCCCAACAGTTGTTCATAGGAAGTGACGCGCGCCTTGCCTTTGGATTGACGCGCCTTGGGCGACATGCGAATCCATTCGAGTTCGCGCGCGAGAGTCTTTTGGCGCTGGCTTTCGCTTTTCTCCTCCTGCGCGAGGCGGGTCTCTTTTTGTTCGAGCCACGCGGAGTAGTTGCCTTTATACGGAATTCCAAAACCGCGGTCGAGTTCGAGAATCCAGCCCGCGACGTTATCGAGAAAGTAACGGTCATGCGTGACGGCGATAACGGTGCCTTTGTATTCGCGCAGGTGATGCTCGAGCCACGCCACGGATTCGGCGTCGAGGTGGTTGGTGGGTTCGTCGAGCAGGAGCACATCGGGTTCCGTGAGCAGCAAGCGGGTGAGAGCGACGCGGCGCCTTTCCCCTCCCGAACAGACCTTGACGGGCGTATCCCCGGGCGGACAGCGCAGCGCGTCCATCGCCACTTCCAGATGACTGTCGAGGTTCCAGGCGTCGTGCTTTTCGAGTTGTTCCTGCAATTTGGACTGCTCGGCGACGAGGGCGTCGAAGTCGGCATCGGCCTGGGCGAACTTGGCATTGACCTCATCGAAGCGCGCCAGCATATCCACGATGGGCTTGACCGCTTCTTTCACGACCTCGATCACGGTTTTCGTTTCATCGAGCTTTGGCTCCTGCTCGAGCAGACCGACAGTGTAGCCTTTGGATTGCGAGATTTCGCCGATGTAGTCTTTATCGACGCCTGCCATGATGCGTAGTAACGTGGACTTGCCCGCGCCGTTAAGTCCGAGCACGCCAATCTTGGCGCCGTAGTAAAAGCCGAGCGAAATGTCGCGCAGAATTTGTTTGTTGCTGGAGGGGACGAGTCGTCCCACTTTGTTCATGGAGTAGATTACAAGGGATTCATTTGCCATAGTGAGGGAATTTTATCAGAGAGTGGAGAATAGGACTGTGCTATACTCTGAACAGAGAAAACAGGAGAAATTCATGAGTCAAATTTACAAGTTACCTCTTGTTCTGGAGCCGCAACCCGAAGGCGGATACGTTGTTACCTGTCCACTTTTACCTGAATTGATCACCGAAGGTGAAACCGTGCAGGATGCATTGCAAAATGCAAACGATGCACTTGCGGCGATTGTGGAAGCATTGAAAGATTTAAAGCGCCCCTTACCCCCTGCCTTGCAAGCCACAAAGGAAAACACCCCACTTTGGGTTGAAACCGTGTTGGCTGTATGAAATACCGTGAAGCATCGAAGAAACTCAAGGCGCTCGGTTGTGAAGAATTGCCGCGCCGTGGAGCAGGATCACACCGTGTTTGGCATAATCCAAGGAACGGAAAGATTGCTCCGTTACCTGATTGGGGTGCAAAGGATTTGAAACTTGGCACGTTGAGGGCGGTCATTCGTCAGTTGGAGTTGGATTGGCAAGAGTTCACAGACGCAAAATAGATTTAAGAACTCCGAGATCGAAGTCTCGGAGTTTTGCTTTTAGTTGCCTTTGTGCCGATGTAGTCCTGATCGACGCCCGCCATGATGCGCAGTAGTGTGGACTTGCCCGCGCCGTTAAGGCCGGGCACGTCGATCTTGGCGCCGTAGTAGAAGCCAAGCGAGATGTCGCGCAGAATTTGTTTGTTGGGCGCGCTTTGCGCGATGCGCCCGACTTTGTTCATGGAGTAGATGACGAGGGATTCATTTGCCATAGTAGGGTGATTTTACCAGTTGTTTATCTACGAAGTTGTTGAAACCGTAATCCATGAAGAACTCCAAGAATTTCACATCGGCCTTGTGGGGAAATTCTCGGAGTTGTTGTTTTTTAACGTCCGGCTCTGCTCATGGAATATTTGATTTGTGAGTATCGGAGGCGTGGAATTTAGCTTTGCCCCTTTTTCCAGTTTCCGCTCCTGGGGATAAGGGTATTGATCGGCTTGGACTTGGCAAACGGGACTGCGATGGTGTTCTCGTCAGCGTATAGTTCTACGTAATGGCAATTCAAACACAGGTAAAAAAGGACGGGGAAGCTGTCAGCATCCGGGTCAATGTTGAGTGAAAAATTGAGATGCCGATTGGATGCCTGATTACTGCAATACACATCGGTCGAGCCGCATTTGGGACAATGTCCGTCTTTCATTGGCTGCTCCTTGTTCATGACGCCCGATTTTGTTCATGAAGTAAATTACGAGAGATTCATTTGTCATAGTAGAGTGATTTTACCTTATGTTTATGCAACACGAAGGACACTAAGGTTTAAGGAACGCAGAAAAACACAGAAGAATGATGTAGCCTAATTTGGGCAAAAAATAGGTGTCAGGTCTGCGGGAGATTTGAAGACGATGAAAATTTGGGAGGCGGATTCATTGGTCAACTCGTCGGATTTGGGGGAGACTCGGCGATGGGCATTTTCCCCTCTTTGGGATTTACGACAGGTGAATAACAGCTCTCTTGAATGATTTGTTCTTTTGCAAATGCTCGGTCAACGTGTGGCGGTGGCAAAAGTTATGATCGGCTTCGAGGGACCTATCCCCCCGCCCTTCCCAAATGGGAAGGGGGCTGGTCGGTTGATGGGCGTGATGGTTTTCCGAGGGAAAGGTTTTGTTTGAGGAGGTCTTAGCTTCTCCCCCTTGGGGGAGACGGGAGAGGGGTAAAATGACTGCATTATGCCTGTCAAAAACATCATCCCAGGTCAACACGTAACCAAAGAGAAACTCCAGCGCGCTAAAGAACTTCGCCGCGAAATGACCCCTGCTGAAAAACTTCTGTGGCAGGAAGTCCGCGCGAAGAAGTTGGGAGTCCGTTTTCGGAGGCAGCAAGTCATTGCAGGATTTATCGTAGACTTCTACTGTCACAAAGCAGCGCTGGTCGTTGAAGTGGATGGGGATATTCACGACCTACAAAAAGACGAAGATGCCAGGCGGGAAAAGGTTTTGAGTGAGATGGGGCTGCGGATTGTCCGTTTTCGGAATGATGAGGTCGTGAAAGAGTTGTCCGCGGTGGTGGGGAAAATCAAGGAATTCATACATAAGAAAAACTGATATATGGTTTGCGAAATGTCAGTTTTTCTTGATTTTTGCGATATATCGCAATCAAGCCAAACCTGCTGGGCAGAGTTTTCTTCTGTGCTCTACTTTGACCAGACATGCCCAACATCGAACCAATTTACGAATTTGTTTTCACACTGACCATGCCCTAACCGAAATGGCGCGGTGTCAATCTTTGAGAAAGATGCGAAGGCGGTGTTGGCGAAGCTTGAGCAAGCGGAATTAACAGCTGCAGGAAGGGGAGTAAAATTTCGTGTCATACCCGGGCGAATCTCATCTGAATTCGATTTTGGGGTGCTCCGCCAGCCTCGCACAAGATCCAAAAATCTTCATCGCCAATGGAATTCCTGTTGGACTGCGCGGTTCCTTCTTTGACTTTGAGAAAGCCGGACTTGATCGCCGTGGTTCTCATACAATTCTAAAAAATATCTGATATACTCCCGTCCTGTTTGCGGATCCCAGTATCAGTATGAACTCAAATGGGAAAAGCAAATTCAGCAAATCCAAGATTAAAGCCTTGTCATTGGAATGAAGATTCATGATTGCAAAATGGCAAAGCCTTTCGCATGAAATGAGCGCACCAAGCTTGAAATCGATCCTTTATTTTTGGCCCCTCGCTTTGACAGCCATTTCCTGATTTACTGAACAATCAAATAGAGATTCAACCAGTCCAAGGAGAATATCTTTCTCCCTTGAAGCTGTTTGAATCCAACCCGACGCTCGTGCATGACGCCGAATCACCATGAGTTGTCAGGGTCGGTGCAAGTAAAGATACAGTCCCTGTATGCTTTACTTATGTTTTTTCGCCACCATCTCACAGGGTTTCCCTATAGAGAAAACGCATCCCGTCAAAGATCTGACGGGGCAGCGGTCGTTAAGTTTTGCATAAAGCAGGAGCAGAGTATATGGATTTCATCGGACTTTGGAAGTTGTTCAAATTTTTGGGCAGTTCCCTCGGGGTGATTCTTCAAATCCCCGCCTGGGGCTTCTTCTTCTATTATCTTTTCATTTCGCTGGCAGGCTGGTTCCGCCGCAAGGAACCGAACATGGACCAGTTCCCGGTCACGCACCGATTCGCATTGATCGTGCCCTCCCATAATGAGGAAAAAGTCGTAGGAAAGATCATCTCGAATCTGAAGTCCTTGCAATATCCGCGCGAGTTGTACGATATCTTTGTGATCGCAGATAACAGCACAGACAACACTGCGCGGGTGGCCAAAGAGCTTGGCGCGATCGTCATGCAGCGGGTCGATCATGTTAAAAAAGGGAAGGGTCATTCCCTTGAATGGATGTTCAATAAACTATTTCAAATGGAAACAAAATATGATGCAGTCTGCATTTTTGATGCAGACAACCTGGTATCCGCCAATTTCCTGATGGAGATGAACAAACATTTGTCCATGGGACATAAAGTGGTGCAGGGCTATCTCGACAGCAAGAACCCCTTCGATTCATGGGTCTCGGCCAACAACTCGATCGCCTTCTGGATCGGCAACCGCATGTTCCAATTACCCAGATATTATCTCGGCCTGAGCTGCGTTCTGGGCGGGACCGGAATGATGATCGCGACCGAGACCCTGCAAAAAATCGGCTGGGGTGCCACCTGCCTGACCGAGGATTTGGAATTCACTGTCAAGGTGGCTTTGCAGGGCATGAAGGTCTATTGGGCGCATGATGCGGTTATTTATGATGAAAAACCATTGACCATGCAGCAATCTTTCCACCAACGTGTGCGTTGGATGCAGGGACAGGCGGATGTCATTGCACGCTTTCTAAAGCCGCTGGTGCTTCAGGCTATAAGGAGCCGCGACATGGTTGCCTTTGATCTGACGGTGTACCTTATTCAGCCCATCATCATCGTGATTAATTTTTTCTGCCTGGTCATGGGTGTATTCTTTTTGGTCGTCAGCCCTCAACCAATGACCGGCAGCACAGTCGACTTGCTTACCATCTTCTTTATCGGTCTGTTGTATATCAATGTGATCTTCCTGATCTTGGAACAGCACTATTCTTTAAAAACCGTTTT
>JAMDBC010000180.1 GCA_023484185.1 Chloroflexota bacterium
GAAGAGTCCCTGGACTGCGCTCGCGATCACAGCGGTAGCTGAGTTCCTTGGCCCATTCCTGTTTGGCGTGGCCGTTGCTCGTACGATCGGATCCGAGATCGTTCAATCGAATGTAATTACAATGCCAATGTTGATCGCAGGTCTGGTGGGGACAATTGCATGGAGCCTGCTGACCTGGTTCCTGGGTATACCGAGCAGTCCAACACATGCCTTGATAGGCGGCCTGATTGGGGCGGCGCTCGTTGGAGTAGGCCCAGGATCATTGCACCTGAATGGCATAGTGAAGGCACTGGCGGGACTCTTCTCCGCGCCATTGATCGGGTTCGGGATTGGCTTCGTGTTGACTCGCATCATATATTTTCTGGTAGCTGGCGCTTCTCCGAACGTGAATGAATTCTTCAAACGCAGCCAGTTGGCGACTGCTGTGGCGCTGGCCGTCAGTCACGGCGCCAACGACGCCCAGAAAGCGATGGGCGTGATCGTGCTGGCGCTGGTCATTGGCGGTTTTCTGCCCGGCTTTAACGTGCCTTTCTGGGTGATATTTATCAGCGCGGCGGGCATGGCTTTGGGAACCTTGCTGGCTGGCTGGAGATTGATTCGTACGATAGGTGGAAAGTTCTATAAGATCCGTCCTGTGCATAGCTTCTCAGCACAATTGACCTCAACTCTGGTTTTGCTCGGATCTTCATTGATCGGCTGGCCTGTCAGCGCAACGCAAGTGATCAGCTCGGCCCTGATCGGCGTCGGATCATCGGAACGGTTTGGCAAGGTGCGTTGGGGCGTGGCTGGCGAGATTCTGACTACATGGATTCTAACCATCCCTGCCAGCGCGCTTTTGTCTGCCGGTGTATACTGGCTGCTTCTGAATATCAAAATCTAAAAGCATATTTTTCTTCGTGATCTGAACAGGTGAAAGATCTACAATCCAGGGCCTTCTTAAAGTCCATGGTGAACTCCAACTTTGTCTTTTTTTCACCGCGAAGCGCGCCAAGAAAAAAGAAATCTTCGTGCTCTTTGCGGGCTGCGCGGCTCGTTCTCTGACTTTAAGAAAACCCTGGTCTACAATCCATCGCACTTGGCAGGCTTTCGCATACAGCGATATACTGGAAGAGCACAGGTTCGCTTGCATTACATAAGGTCTGATAGATCAAAAACGATTTGAATTCTCTTTAATAGGCTGCATAATCAGGAGGCCTAAATGCCGGATTTCAGGCGTAAGCCATTACCCGTGATGTTGCGCAAAGTTCTGGTAATTGATTTTCGACCCGCGGCTGTTCCCAAGCAATGGAATAAAACAGACGATCTCGTGCAGCAATTCATTACCACAATGAGACAGGCCACCGGAAATTTGCTGATATATCAAGTGGAGAACAAGATAACTGTACCAAACTATCCCGTATTATTGGACGGCCGCCAATACAACGACACTGCCTGGACACAGGCCAACAGCGACGATCAGGACGCCTTTCGCGATTTGCATGGAAACTACATGCCGGCCGATTATCGACGCATCATCCGGGACTATGACATTTTACAGGTCATCCAAAGCAATCAAGCGGACGAGGTCTGGATGTTCGGCGGGCCATATTTCGGCTTTTATGAAAGCCGCATGATTGGCAAGGGCGCGTTCTGGTGCAATGCGCCCGCCATCGAAATGAACTCGCGACTCTTTATCGTGATGGGATTCAACTACCAGCGCGATGTAAAGGAAATGGTGCACAACTTCGGCCACCGCATTGAAAGCATCCTGGCGCTTCAGTTCGGTTCGCAGCAATTTCTGCAAATGTTGTATGCGCCGGTTCCTCCCGTCGCAGCGGTCATGCCCACGCCAAAGAATGATTACGAAAAATGGCTCCTGGTCAATGGGACGGTGCATCGCAAACCCGGCGGCGCAGATTATGATCAGGACGAGTTGGCCTGGGTGACCGCGCTGCAACCAGCCTGGTTCCCACCCGCCATCGACCCGAACAAAGTTCACTAACTTCAGCCTGATCCGCTTCCCCACTTTCATCGAAAGTGGGGAAGCTTTTTTCGACAACTTTCATAAGTATTTATAGGGCAGGTGTACAACCTGCCAAAGCCTGTATTTTTGGAAATTGTCAGGCTGCAAGCCTGACCTGCGTGAGACTTTTGCAAGAGGCCTATTAAAGATTTAGCCGCAAATTACATCGAAGCACACTCGCAGTTTTCATTTACAAATTGCTTTTCACAGGAGACAACCATGCTTGAAAATCAAATCAAACCAGGACCAGCACAAAAGAACGGAATATCAAAATAGCTGTGGTGGGCAATTGGCGGCGGATGTGTATTGCTGCTTTGCATTGTCATCGTTGTAATTCTAGCCCTGGCTGTATTGGGACCAAACATTGGCAAGACATTCAGCACAATCAACACAGGGCTTAACACGCCCGTGGTGAATGTGCCCAATTCAAACCAATCCATCCAGACCAAAGGCAATACCATGGGCGACTCGAACGCTCCTGTCAAGATCATCAAGTACGCCGATTTTCAATGTCCCTATCGCCTGCGTTACTGGCAGCAGACCGAGAAACAAATTATTCAAACCTACGTGGTCACCGGAAAAGTCTATTATGAATATCGCTCGGTCGGCGCCTTCATCGGACCAGAGTCAGCCGCAGCGGCTGAAGCCGCATATTGTGCCGGGGATCAGGGCAAGTTCTGGGAATATCATGACGCGCTCTATTCTCACTGGACGGGCGAAAACGTCGGTGACTTCTCATCCAATAACTTGCATCAATATGCTGTAAGTGTCGGCTTGGATACAAAGACCTTCGATGATTGTTTCAGCCAGGGTAAATATAAAGGTCAGGTAATGCTGGATGCATCTGAAGCAAAGTCCGATGGCATCCGTGCCACGCCTTCCTTCCTGATCAACGGCCAATTGTTCGAAGGAGCGCAGCCATTTGCGGCCTTCCAAAAAGTGATCGATGCAGCATTGGGAAATTAATCCGTTCTATGCAAACAAACTGGATTCAGACTCTCGCTCTTGCATCGCTCATCGTATTGACGCTGACATCTTGTGCGCCCGCGGCAACAGCATCGCCTCAGACTCCGCTTCAAGCGGCCAGCCCAACTGAGGCATCTGCCGCGCCTGAAGCGTCCACGCTGACAGTTGCGGCCACGTCCACTTTAACGGAAACCGCCACTTCGTCCCCGACAGAAACGCCCGCCCCAACCAAGACATCCGCGCCCACATCCATCCCCACCATGGAAAGTCTGAAAGCGCAAGTCACGGCAGATTTATTGAGTTGCCGCTTTGGCCCTAGCCCGTTCTATCTTTATTTATACGGTCTCGCCAAAGGAGCCAACATCAAATTAATCGGACGCACGGATGGCAACAACTGGGTTTATGTGGACGGCAAAAACAAACGCTGGGTCAACGCAAGTTTTATTGAGATTGCTGGCGACAGATTAAGTTTGCCGGTTGTTTATCCAGGAATAGCAAAACTGCCGCAATCACCCTATTACCCACCGACCACGATAACCAGCGCGACGCGCAAGGGGAATCAGGTCACCGTTGAATGGACAGACGTGTACGTCAGCCCCGGCCACAGAGAAGACGAAAACATGCGAACTTACATCATTGAAGTCTGGCGCTGCGAAGCCGGACAAATGATCTTTGATCCGCTGGCTACGAACGACACGTCCATCAGCTTCATCGACGAACCCGGTTGCAGCCAACCTTCGCATGGACGAGTCTTCGTGCAGGAAAAACATGGCTTCGCCGGGCCGGCTGAGATTCCCTGGCCGACGCAAAAATAGCCAATAAATTTTATGGGCTTTGAAGATAATAGAAGAAGCGTCTCCATTCGACGCTGGACTAACGGCACAAGATAGTTATTGCGTTGATACCGTATTTCTGAGATTAATTCTGACGACATTCGAGTTGAATGGTTATAGCCTTATCTTACCAAATCTTTTTTTCACTTTCTTAAAACCCTCAATTTATGCCCGTTTTCAGTATAGTGTGTATCGGCAAAGAAATTACCAGAAAAGCAATTTGACTCTTGCATCCTTTTTGGTATAATACTGCCGCGTTACGTGGGTTTCCGGAACCTTGTCGAAAAGTGGGAGCAACTGATTCGCTTAGCTTCCTCCAAAGGACGTTCAAAAAGTAGTGCAACTGACTCGGGTTTTGGCGAGTCAGTGACACCAAATTTGGCCGACTAGCTCAATGGTAGAGCAGTTGACTCTTAATCAATTGGTTCAGGGTTCGAGTCCCTGGTCGGTCACCAAAAAAACACGGTCTGTCTGCCCTGATTTTCACTGATGCAAGAAAAAAAAGAGCCTCCGTTAATCGGGAGGCTCTTTTTTGACAGCTATCGGAAAGATGAACAGGACGATCACCAGCCGGAGCACAACCTTTTGAGCTCTAGCGACCTGACACCATAAGAAAGAGAACAAGAAAACACTTTTATGAAACAGTCACAAATCAAAACATCAACAAACAATGGGAAATCACATTCAAAACTTAGCAAGTTGATCAACGCGGTCGTTGGCATCTGGATATTTACCTGCATATTGGCTGCCATCCTGGTGATCGTACCGGCGGCATCTCCCGCCACAGGTGCACAAGTCGCCGACCTGTTGCGCACTGTGGTCGGTCCACAGCCGGTAGCGGTGCTCGAAAGCCTGTCCTTGAAGATGCAGGATAAACTGCATGAATATCTTTTTGTTGCCAGCGGTGACAAACCCCAGATCAGTCTGGCAAACACAACTTCAGTCAGCCTCGTGAGACCAACCAGCACAACTACGCCCTCTCAAAAATCATCCATCGCTCAACATCTAATCATCCCACCTAACATTGCTAAAACAGCAACACCAATCCCATCAAGTGATGCGGTTGGCGCGCCGCCTCAGATCGGCTGGCAGGCTTACGGTCCGACCGTGAATGGTACTCCGCTCATGGCGCAGGCAATGATCATGCTTAATCCGGGGAAGTCGTATGCTGGAACCGCGTTGGTGCGAATGGACCTCTCCCAGCTCCAACTGCATGTGATGGCGGGGACTTTAGAACCGGCTCACCCTTCGGGCATCGGAAAAGCGATTCCAAGCCTTGGGGTGATTCCACCGGAGAACTATAACAATTTGATCGCGGCTTTCAATGGCGGCTTCAAGGGTATTCACGGCCAGTTTGGGATGATGTTGAATGGCATCACTCTGCTCCAGCCAATTGATGGACTTGCCACTGTAGCCATGTATCAGGATGGAAGCGTACGCATCGGCGCATGGGGATCGGATATTCTGCCATCTCCAGACATGGTCGCATTCCGGCAAAATTGTCCGCCATTGATCGAAGCCGGTCAGCTCAATCCGGCGCTTTTCTACGACAATCGCAGGGCATGGGGATATTCCCAGAATAGCGATGTCACCTGGCGCACCGGAGCGGGCATTAGTCAGGATGGCCGTTACCTGATCTATGCAGTCAGCAACGGCACAACCGTGCAGGATCTGGCCAACGCCTTACAAATGGCCGGGGCCTATAATGCCATGCAATTGGATATCAACGAGTTTTATACCCACTTCGTTACTTATCAACCTTCTACATCGCAAAGTTCCGGCTTGGTTGCCGAACGCTTATTGAGCCAAATGACGGATACTCCGTCCCTGTATTTGACGCCGTATCTGCGCGATTTCTTTTATCTAACTTTGCGCCAATAAATTTCCGCTCATTTCACGATTGCGTAAATATAACTATCGCGCGGCTCATCACTGACTCCGGGATGAAAACCATATCTCCGCAATAAGCCTTCGCGAACCATGCCTGCCTTTTCCATCACACGCGCAGATACAAGATTTTCCACATCGCAAGTTGCAAAGACGCGATAGATATCAGGTTGTTCCAACAACCAATTCGTCACTGCAAGCGTGGCTTCGGACATGTATCCTTTGCCCCAATGCGGACGCGCCAGCACGTAACCGATTTCGACCTTGAAGCCATCGGGATGCATGGCAATCATCCCGATGGCAGAATCCGAATCTTTCAGGGTAATAACATAAGAATGAGCTTTGCCTTCATCCCACAGTTTTAGCATGAGTTCAACAATGTGGTAGGTTTCTTCCAAATTTTTATGTGGGCGCCAGGTTATGTACCGTGTCACTTCAGGGTCTTGAGCATATGCCGTGAAAATCGCGGGCGCGTCATCCATGCGCGGCTTGCGCAGAATGAGCCGTTCGGTGTTGATGATTTCAGATGGCTTCATTTCTCTTCTTCGTCAAGCGCATCAATGTGCCCTGGCTTCTCCTTGCCCAACTCCAGCGACCGCTGATACGCCGCCCAGACCGCACGCGAAATCGCCGTACGGAAGCCGGCCTTCTCCAAATAATACAACGCCTCCGCAGACGTGCCGCCCGGCGATGTGACTTGATTCCGCAGCGTGGCAGGATGCCGCTCTGCATGTTCATAGAACGAGGCAGAGCCTTTAATGGTTTGTAAAACCAATTGCTCGGCAATGCGGCGCGGAAAGCCCATATGCACACCGGCATCTATCAATGCTTCGGTGAAAAGAAAAACGTAAGCTGGGCCTGAACCTGAGAGCGCTGTCGCCATATCGAGATAGCTTTCATCTTCCACAAATACTTCCGCGCCCAACGCGCCGAGGATGGCACGCGCCATCTCCTGCTGTTCTTCGGTCGTTTCTTTTGATGCAGCCCAGACCGTGATCCCCTCGCCGATCTGTCCCGGCGTATTCGGCATCGAGCGAACAATGGCCTTATGCTTCAACCCGGCGCCGATCTTCTTCATGCTGGCGCCCGCAATGATGGAAAGCACCAGCGCGTCGGCGCGGACTCCCTTCAAACCTTTCATCACTTCGCTCAATCTCTGCGGCTTTACCGACAGCACCACCACATCCGCTTCGTGGACTGCAGCGGCGTTGTCCGTGGTCACACGGATGCCGTACTTTTTATGCAGTTCATCTCCGCGTTCAGCGCGCGGGCCGGATGCGGTCAGGTTTTCAGGCTTTGCCAATTTCTGACGCAATAATCCGGCAATCATGGCTTCCGCCATCACGCCAGGTCCGATAAATGCGATTTTGTTTTTGAGCATCATTGCCTCCGTGGTCATTATACTGTGCAGATAAAAAAAACGAGCGGACTCTCGTCCACTCGTGGCATTTACAAAGTTACTTTCCTGTATATTGCAACGCCATTCTGAGACGTTCTTCCACATCCTTGGGCGCATCCTTTGGCAAAGCCTGAATGGCGGTCTGCGCTTCGATCACGGAATAGCCAAGGGCCGTCAAAGCGGCAAGGACTTCACTGTCCGCATCGGACATGGATGCAATTTTAGACAAGGCGTCAATCGGTTTGAGGCGATCTTTCAGATGCAGTGCGATCTTCTGCGCGGTCTTCTTTCCAACGCCGGGGACGCGCGACAAAATTTCAGCTTCGTCAGAAAAGACCGCCCGTTGGACGGTGTCCACTGTGAGAGTGGATAAGACTGATAGAGCCACTTTCGGACCGACGCCGTCCACGCCGAGTAACATGTTGAAGAGTTCACGGTCAGACTGTGACTCAAAACCATAAAGCGTCAACGCATCTTCCCGGACAACGAGATGGGTGTACAGCAAAATGGCTTCGCCCGTCTTCATGCGTCCGCGCACTTGCGCCGGGACAAAGACGCGCAGTCCCACCCCGCCGATTTCGACAACAAGAGCGTTATCTTCGATCTGGATGATTTCACCGCGCAGAGTTGCTATCATGGGCTAATTATATGTCATTGTGAGCGGTCTTTGCGAAGCATCTATGAAAGCGATGCTTTTGTCAAGAGAAAAATAAAGAGAACGTCAGCACCTTAAAAGAGCAGGAGCGACTTGTTGAAATACATAGCCGGATTTGCCGGAAGCATCTATTCGTTGTCAAGCAACAAGAGTATCTCCAACAAGTGTGTCGCAATCAA
>JAMDBC010000033.1 GCA_023484185.1 Chloroflexota bacterium
TCGCCGTGCGGATTGTGGCGAGAGCGATGTTACCGTCCTAACTTTCGATCATGTACGGGATACCAAGAAATACAATATCGCTGGCATGATTCAACAAGGGTTAGGTCTTGATAACATAATGCGTGAGATTGAAAAGACAGATGTAGTTTGTTTTAACTGCCACATGAGGCGTGAACAAAAAAGAAGAGGACAGGACAGGTTTGGTAAAAATCTTGAATAACGAATAGGGTTTGTATCACTGATAGTAGGCAAATGAAGTAACTCGAACGTTCTCAAGTAATTTGACGTTAGTAGTTTAATAGGCTATCTGAAATTTTGAATGGTTGGGGCTTTTATTCTGGTTCTGGAAATGATTAGGGTCAGGACCAGAGCCAGAATAGACTTCCTAACCTGCTTGCATAATAAAGGCAAACGAGATATTGGGAATAAGGGTCTTTCTTACTGCAAAAATTTGTGAGGCCGGCTCAACCTGAAGGTTTAGCCACCTCATCAAGTCCGACTGACGTATCCGAATGTTCCTTCCCAATTTCAGGTGGGGTAATTGCTTCCGAGATACCAGATAATACAGTTTCGCCCTGGAGATCTGGAGATACTTGGAGACTTGAGGCACTGTTAGTATGTGGTCCTCTAATAACAAAGGTTCTGTGTTCATCTTCAACTCCTTGCAGGTGGTCAACTACTTTAGCAAGATAGATCGTAACTGAGGTAAGCTTTTCCTCTTTGGTCATTGTTTCCGACTCTCTGAGAGGGAAACGTGGCATATCTTCAAGTTTTAGATCAGGTTTCGGCTCAAATCCCGAACAATCCCTTTTAATGGCACAATGCTCAAGTTATCATCTTGCAGTAGGAACAAATCCCAAAGTCGTGCAGGTGCTATTGGGTCATTCAAGCGTAACCGTTACGTTGAATACTTATAGCCACTTGCTACCTGGCATTTCAGAAGAAGCCACAAAGAATATCAACAAGATATTCAGTAATGCGTAACTAAGGCTTACAGATTGAAAAGGGTTGGAATGATTGCACTGATTGGATACTAAACCCCCCAAAAGTCAAATAGATCGTACTCATTGGACACATTACATGGTTTACCGCACAAATCACACACATGAGGTCGGGGGTTCGAGCCCCTCCGCGCCCACCACAAAAATCACCGTTAACATGGTGGTTTTTTCTTTTACAGCGTCACGTTAAATTTTTATAAACAGAATGGTTATTCAGTGTCATTGCACTATCTGGCTCTGATATAATTTTGCCATTCATGACCAACCGTTCCAACGAATCCTGGCTGTCCGACCTGCGCGCTGACGGCGTCGTGCGCGAAGAAGCGCTGACCGATCTGCGCGAGATCGTCGCACACGGACTCCCCTACGCGCTCTCACGCTGGCTTTCTCCCGATTCTGCGCTCTTCGCTCCGCTTGTTGATGAAGTGACCCAGGAGACTCTTTTGCGCGTCCTCGACCAGCTCGACACTTTCGAGGGACGCAGTATGTTCACCACCTGGGTGCACAAGATCGCCGTCCGCATTGCGCTGACAGAGTTGCGCCGCAAGCGCTGGCAGGATTCTTCCCTCGACGAAATTGTGGACAATGAGGAATTGCCCGTTCCGGCGCGCATCATAGCGGATCGTCAGCCCGGCCCGGCAGAGACCGTCGAACAGGCCGATATGATGGCACGCGTCCGCCGTATTTTGGAGCAGGAATTAACTCCCAAACAGCGCGAAGCTCTTATGCTTTTGAGCATCCAGGATGTACCCCTCGAAGAGGCCGCCAAACGCATGAAGACCAATCGCAACGCGCTGTACAAACTTCTACACGACGCCCGCCTGCGACTCAAACGCCGTCTCACAAATGAGGGTTTAACAGCGCAGGAAGTATTATCGGCTTTCGAGAAAAAGTAAGATTAGGGTGAGATTAAACGTCCAAATCAAAGGTTTGGCATGAATATCAAAGATTTAATACAAAGCATCCGGCATCGCTTTCAACGGGAGCAAGAACTCCCCGATGAAGTCGTTAAAGGATTCCTGCGCGTGCTCGATAAAGTCCGCAAGGAAGAAACGACCTGCAATGAAGTTTTTGCCCAGCTCGATGAATACGTGGAAAAAGAAGTGCATGGTAAAGATGCCGCCCACCTGATGCCGCTCCTGCGGGAACATCTCGATATATGTTCCCATTGTTGCGACGAATATGAAGCGCTTCTGGATGTTTTGGAAGAAACAGCAAAAGAATAGAAAAAGACGGACCGTCAAAAGTCTGTCTTTTTATTTCATATTATTCGTGGAACAACTTCTCACCGGCCCTGACGGGCACTTTCAGCCGATTTTCAAGTGGCGTCAATGGGCAGGACCATTGCTCGTTGTAAGCGCAATACGGGTTATATGCCATGTTGAAGTCAATTAAAAATCTTCCGCCGGGTAAAGGTTCAGGTTCAAGATAGCGGCCTGCGCCGTAGGTTTCCTTCCCGGCCAGCGAGTCAACAAAAGGCAAAAAGAATCCATTCTCGCTTTCATAAATGGTCAGTTCCGCATCCTGCCCATCGGCCTGGAATTTGAATCGGCTGTGGCGAAAGTAAATTTGCACATCCCCGGTCGAGGTCTGCATTTCGATACGCTCCTTGACGGGGAACTCCTCAGCCTTGACTTCAAGCCGCAAATCCGCATTTTCGGGAAAATAATTCAGCCCATGAAAGTCACGCTTTTGCTCGCGCGTCAGCGGGCTTTGCGGGTGATGCCCGAAAAAATCATCCTTCTCTGTACGAAACGCTTCCAACTCATTCATAGTTCCTCCGCGAAAATCTATGAAAGAGACAGCGATGCAGGAATAAATCTTACAAGCTATTTCTTCTGAAGACAGGCGATCAGTTCTTTGACTGCACCCTGTGGTTCGGACTTTGTAATCACCAGCACCGGCACAGACGCGACGATTAATGCCCCTCTCGCAGCCTGCCCTGCCTGCGCCGCAGGCACAGGTGAGCCTGTCGAAGAGTTGCCTGCCTGCCAGCGCCGCGTCAGGACTCCGACTGAGCCGGCCTGTGCCCCGATAGAATCGGACATGGTCTGAGCGGATACCGCTAACCGCGCCAGCGAGGTAACGGGTTGCCCGGCTAAAACTGTATTGTCGAAAATCTGTTGGACATCTTCATTGGGCGAATACGTCCACACTTGCACAGAGACATCGTTGCCGCCGACATCTTTCCAATTTGTGGCTTGACCCGTGAACAGTTGCCGCACTTGCTCGATTGTCAGTGACCCGACCCCGGTCTGGGGCTGAACCGCAACGAGAATATCTTCCGTCCCAATTTGAAACGCGGGTGTTGTCAGGTTGGCAGGCTCTCCCACTCGAATCATAATATCCGCAGATTGTGAAACAGATAAACTGATAATGGTAGAAGTAGAAGCGCAATTATATAAATCCGCCAGCCACGGTTGCGTGGATGAAGTAGAATAAACTTTTACAACCTGCGGCGTCGCACCGGGTGTCGCGGGCGCGCAGGCTGTTAGAAAAATCAAGATAACAAACAGAATTTTTTTCATGCAATTGCAAGGGCAGAGCAAAACTCGGCCCTGCATGTTTTATGCAAAGAAATAGAATCCAAGGCAGATCGCGCTGACAATTGCACAATAGGCTGCAAAGACATACAACGAATGTTTATTGAGATAGCTCAACAGCCACTTGATCGACAACCAACCAACGATGGCTGCGGCAATAAAACCAATAGCCAGAACGGGAAGAAATCCACCAAGCCCAGGCATTTTGAATAGCTTGAGGGTTTCATAGCCGCCCGCCGCCAGCATCACAGGCACGGACATCAGAAAGGCAAAGCGCGCCGCTGAAGGGCGGTCAAAACCACGCAACATGCCGCCGCTAATGGTTGAGCCGGAGCGTGAGGCGCCGGGAAAGACCGCCACAATCTGGAACAAACCGACAATCAGAGCATCCAACCAGGTCATCGAGTTCAGTTTACGCAGACGTTTACCGATCAACTCTGCCAGTGTTAACAAGATGGCGGCTGCGAACATGCGGATGGCCGCTTCCAATAAAGGAGTCGTGAATAGCGCTTCAACAGAATCCTTAAGCAGGAAACCTGCAATCAATGCGGGGATGGTGGCAATGATGATATACCATGCCAGCTTGTTTTCTTCGGTGGAGAAAGGCACGGCAAAGAAGGCTTTGACTAATGCCAGCAAGTCTTTCCAGAAATAAACAACGAGGGCCACAAGCGGACCCAGTTGAACGATGACAAGAAATGCAGTCATGGTGGAGCCGGGCGGGATGCGCAGAAGCGTCTGACCGACAAGCAATTGTGCCGTAGACGAGACCGGGATGAATTCGGTCAGACCTTCGATGATGCCGAGCAGGAGAGCGTGAAATAGATTCATGTGGGGTTCCTTTGGTAAGTGAAGAATGAGTATAGAAAATAGGGAATAGTGAATAGTTTGATGGGGTTATTGGCTTTCTAAAGATTCGGAGTCTTCAGGATAGTCGACCAGATACGATGCAGGGTCTTCCCGCGCAAAATGATTTACACCGGGCTCATTCGCTCCAATCTTGGAGCGCTTGAGATAAGAGATATAACCATTTATGATTCTTACCAACTCCTCGACAAGTGTTGTCAACTCCTTATATTTTTCTACCGGAATAAACCCGAGCTCGTGAGCAAGTGTAATATGGCTATATGTTTCCGTTAGAGAGCCGCGGGCAATATAACAAAAACGAACATTTTCTTGATAATAAAACCTTCCATGTCCTTCTGTAATATTCGCAGGGATACTGGAAACAGCGCGGCGAATTTGCTGATTTAGATTCCATTTTTCTTCTGCAGGAAGCAAAGGCAAAATCTCTTTGTAAACCTTTAGAGCAAGCCCTTTCGACTTTTTCCACGCTTCGAGTGTCTCCAACCCCTGGACATTGTCATTTGCCATCACGCCTCCAACTATTCACTATTCCCTTTATTACTTCTGTCTGCATTCCCATGCCACTGCGCCAACAACCCCGGCACTTTTGACTCAAATGACCCTTCCGCAATATAAACCCTGATCTGCTCCATAAGTTTTATCAACGCTCGCAAATTATGGATCGAGATCAAAGTGCCAGCCAACAGTTCCTTCGCAATAATGAGATGACGGATATAAGCGCGCGTGAAAGTCTTGCAGGTATAGCAATCACACATCTCATCAAGAGGCCGCTCATCGCGCGCAAAGATTGCGTTCATCATGTTCAATCTTCCTTCAGGCGCAAAGGCGGAGTGATGACGCGCCAGACGTGTGGGCAGGACACAATCGAAGATGTCCACGCCGCGTGCCACGCCGTTGACCAGATCTTCGGGCGTGCCAACGCCCATCAGGTAACGCGGTTTGTTTTCGGGCAAATGCGGATACATCACGTCGAGCGTGTCATGCATTTCCTGCTTGGTCTCACCCACCGAGAGTCCGCCGATGGCGATGCCGGGCGTATCGAGAGAAGCGATAAATTTAGCGGAAGCCGCTCGCAGGTCGGGATTGACGCCGCCTTGAATAATGCCGAATAAAGCCTGATCGTTTCGCGTCTTGGCTTTGACGGAACGCTCGGCCCAGCGATGAGTCCGCTGCATGGCAAGTTTGGTATAGGCATGATCGTTCGGGTCGGAACATTCGTCGAAGGCCATGATGATGTCCGCGCCGAGGTTCTCCTGAATGGCGATGGATTTTTCTGGCGTGAAACGATGCGTCGAGCCATCAATGTGACTCTTGAAGGTCACGCCGGCATCGTCGATCTTGCGGGTTTGCGCCAGCGAGAAGACCTGAAAGCCGCCCGAGTCGGTCAGCATGGGATGCGGCCATTGCATGAACTTGTGCAGGCCGCCCAGGTCGCGCACGAGTTCGTCGCCGGGACGCAGGTAGAGATGATAGGTGTTGCTCAAGACGAGTGAGGCGTTGACATCCTTGAGCTGTTCGGGCGTGAGAGTCTTGACCGTGGCTTGTGTGCCAACAGGCGCGAAGACCGGCGTGATGAGGTTGCCGTGGGGCGTGATGAAGATGCCCGTGCGGGCGCGCTTGTTTTTGGCGGTAATGGTGAAGGAGAACATGAGGCTGATTATAAGGGGAGGATTGGTAAATTGGGAATCAGAATAGGAAAACCGCTTCACGCGTAAACGAAGGTACGATCTTTTTGTTATCTACGAGGAATATTACAAGATGTGAGAATTAGAATACAGAATTCAAGAAGAAGAGTTGATTGGTGCATAGTGTTTAGGTTTTTACAAACATTTTACACCTGCAAAACCATCAGCACATAGTGTTCTTGTATATTATCAGTAGGACTTACGCAAAACCCAAAAACTGTCGGCGAATTCGCGAAAGAAATTAGTCTGCGTAAGTCTTGTTAATTAAGAAGAGGAGATAATATGAAACACTTATTCAGTGCATTGACATTACTTGCTCTCGCATCGCTTGCCTGTACTTTGGGCGCGCCAACTCCCGTTACTCCGCAGGTTGCGCCAACAAGTACTGCGGCTGAAACTCCAAACGCGGATAACTCGTCTGCAGTTCTGCTGTTCACCATTGGCATGCACATTGAGCCATTCGGCGCGACGGTGAGTACCTTGGTTCCTAATGCGGTCGTGCCGCCTAACGGCAATCAAAAACCAGATTACAACATCCAAAAATTCTTTGAGAATTCCGTGAATGATATTCAAACCGTCACGCAGATGGTCGAGGCTCATGGCGGGTACATGACCATTCAAGCGCAGACGCCTTTCACAACTGAGGCGATTAAAACAGGGAATACAGTTCTCGCCGACCTTGCATCACGCGGAAATGAGATCGCGCTTCATTTTCACGAAGACGCGCATCTTGGCAGGAATTCCACATCGCTTTCTGTTGAAACATGGTGCGCTGTGATGAAGGAAGAAGTTGGATTCATCAAGCAAGCCAGTGGGGTAAATAATATTCGTTATTGGTCGGGTGGAAATCTATATCCTAACATCTATGACGTGGCAGAATGCGCGCGACTTAACGTCAACTCTGATTGGAAGAATCCCAACACGCAATCCACCGATCTTTCGATCGTCGGCGTGAATCCCTGGCGGCCTGCGGGCGGCACAAACGGCACAGACTTCACGCTCTTCGCGCAAAACGATCCTAATGGCGCAATCGTCTTTTTGCCCGAAGGCCAGTTCGACAAAACCGACTTCGCTTCCATGCGCCGCAGTGACAACGCGGGCGGCGACGCGGCATACTTCGAGTATCTCAAACAAAGTTTATATGCCTCGCTCTCAGCCGCGCAGGCTGGCAAGGTCAACGTCTTTCACTTCACCGTCCACCCCGGTGAATTTCGCGGCGACCCTCAACATCCATTTCAGGTCATCGAAAAATTCCTGACCGAAGTTGTTGATCCGCTGGTTGCTTCGGGACAAGTGAAATGGGCGACCTTCTCCGAAATGGCCGACGCCTACGCCGCGCAAAAGTAAAAGGAATTTTGACAAATGAAGCCTTATCTTCGCCTCAGCCTGATTCTGTTCCTCGTGACAGTTGCCTGCGCTTCAACCTCTATGCCTGCGACTCAATCCCCGCCGACCGTTGCTCCCATTACCCAAGCATCCCCTCTTCCCTTGGGAGAGGGTCAGGGTGAGGGCTACATCAGCTTCATCATCAACATCCACGATTGGATTCATCCAACCGAAAGCGCGGACACGATTCTCCGTCTCGTTGACTTGTTCGAGAAGTACAACGTGCGCGGTGACTTCTACTTCACAGCCGAGATCACGCGCCAATATATGCAAGAACGTCCAGATGTGATCGAGCGCTTGAAGAACAGAATCAGGCTGA